>JBGSII010000367.1:0-6303 GCA_041742555.1 Ilumatobacteraceae bacterium | reverse complement strand
GGGCGGGTCGTCCGGCGGATCCGCTTCCGCCGTCGCCGGCGGGATCTACCCGATCGCCACGGGCGGCGACGGCGGAGGATCCATCCGGATCCCCGCCGGCTTCACCGGGCTCGTCGGGCTCAAGGGCACCTACGGACGTATTCCCCGCGGCCCCCGATTGAAGCTCGGCAACATGACGACATCGACGGGGTGTATGGCCCGTTCGGTGCGCGACACCGCCCGTTGGTTCGACGTGACCAACGGCCATGACGGGCGCGATCCCCACAGCCTTCCACGGGTCGACGGGTGGGAGGCCGGGTTGGGCTCACACCTCGACCAGCTGCGCGGCGCGCGAGCTGCCGTGGTCGCGGACTGGGGCGGCGCGGTGGTGTCGCCGGTCATGTGGGAGCTGCTCGAAGCGGCGGCCGTCGAGCTGATCGCCGCGGTCGGGCTCCGACGTGTCGATGACATCGACACCCACGTGCCGAGCATGGGCGGCGCGTGGTCGGTGTCGGGCATGTTGGCCATCGAGGCCGAGCTCGGTGATCGTTGGCCCGACTGTGCCGACGATCTCACCCCGCAGATCGCGTTCGGCTTGAAGACGACGGTCGGCCGGTACGACTCGACCGCTCGGCGGCGCGTCGAGGAACGCCGGATGGAGGTCAACGAGGCGATGGCCCGCATCTTCGACCCCGCCACGGGCGTGGACTTCGTGATCGCCGCGACCAATCCGGACGTCGCGTTCGATGCCGACGGTCCGTTGCCGTCGGTGTTCGGCGGGATCGAGGCCGGTCAGGGCAACAATGGCAAGCTGACGTTTCCCGCGAATCTGTATGGCAGTCCTGCGATCTCGGTGCCGGCCGGATTCCTCGATGGGCTGCCGATCGGGCTGCAGATCGTCGGCCGCCACTTCAGCGAACCGCAGTTGCTCGACCTCGCCCTCACCATGGAGCGCGACCGACCGTGGCCGCTTACCGCCGGATCGGCCGCCTGAGCCCGACGCGAATAGGTTCGGGCGCATGAAGGTGCCACTGACCGTCAACGACTTCCTGCGGCGAGCCGAGCTCGTCTATCCAGACCGGGTGGCGATCGTGGACGAACCCGATCAGCCCGCAGAGTCGTGGGGAACGATCACGTATCGAGAGATGGCCGAGCGGGCCCGAGCGATGGCGGCGGGCCTGGACGCCCTCGGCATCGGCGTCGGTGAGCGCGTCGCGATGGTCAGCCACAACTCGGCTCGGTTGCTCACCGCACTGTTCGGGGTGTCGGGCTCGGGCCGCATCCTCGTGCCGATCAACTTCCGGCTCGTCGCCGAGGAGGTGAAGTACATCGTCGCCCACAGCGGCGCGCGGCTGCTCCTCGTCGATCCCGAACTGGCCGAGGCCCTCGACGACGTGGAGTGCGAACGCAAGATGATCATCGGCGCCGACGCCGACGCCGTGTTGATGAGGTTCGGTGTCGAACCCGAGCCGTGGGATGGCGACGAGGACGCAACGGCGACCATCAACTACACCTCCGGCACCACCGCTCGTCCCAAGGGAGTCCAGCTCACCCACCGCAATCTGTGGCTGAACGCGTCGATCTTCGGATGGCACATGGGCGTCAGCGACCGCGACGTCTACCTGCACACCCTCCCCCAGTTCCACTGCAACGGATGGGGCATGCTGTACGCCGTCACCGGGATGGGTGCCGAGCACGTGATGATCCGCAAGATCGACGGCGCCGAGATTCTTCGCCGGGTCGAGCAGCACGGGGTCACGTTGATGTGCGGCGCGCCGGCGGTGCTCAACATGGTGCTCGACGCCGCCGCAACCTGGGAGGCCGACACCGGACGGCCGATTCCCGGACGCGACCGCGTCCGGATCGTCGTGGCGGGTGCGCCACCGCCGACGCGCACCATCGAACGGTGCATGACCGAGCTGGGTTGGGAGTTCGTACAGATCTACGGGCTGACCGAGACGACGCCGCTGATCACGCTCAACCGTGGCCGATCGGAGTACGACGACCTGTCTCCCGCCGAACAGGCCACGAAACTGAATCGCGCCGGGGCACCGGTGATCGGGTGCACGATGGCGATCGACTCGCAGGGCGAGATCCTGGCCCGCGGCAACATGATCATGGACGGGTACTGGGACCAGCCGGACCAGACCGCTGCTGCCATCCACGACGGGTTCTTCCACACCGGCGACGGCGGCATCATCGACGACGACAACTACGTCGTGATCTCCGATCGGAAGAAGGACGTGATCATCTCCGGCGCCGAGAACGTGTCGTCGATCGAGGTCGAAGATGTGTTGTTCCAGCACCCCGAGATCACCGAGGTCGCCGTCATCGGCATCCCCGACGAGAAGTGGGGCGAGCTGGTGACGGCGTTGGTCGTCACGGTGCCGGGCAGTGCGCTCACCGAGGCCGACGTCATCGCGTTCGCGAGGACCAAGCTCGCCGGCTACAAGTGCCCCAAGAAGGTCGAGTTCCGAGACGAGCTCGCGCGTACCGCGACGGGCAAGCTGCAGAAGTTCAAACTGCGCGAACCCTTCTGGGCGGGCCAGACCCGCCAGATCAACTGAACGCGACGCTCAGACGGATCGACCGAGGAAGGCCGCGAGCTGGTCGGCGGTGCTCGCTCCGTCGGGAGCTTCCTGCTCGGCGCCGAACGGTGCTCCCTCAGGTCCACGGAACGTGGGTGAGATCGTCGCTCTGGCCTGGACGAGCAACGCCGCCGCCAACTCCGGGGCGAGATCGGTGCGCTGGCCGGTCGCCTTCGCGAGGTCCCAACCGTGCTGGAACGTGTCGTTGGTGGCCAGGCCCATCACGGCAGCACCGGGCATCTCGCCGAACGGCATCGTGATCAGCGATTCCAGCACGCCGTCGGCGGCGAAGGCGGCGAGCACCGCCGCCGATACCTCGTCGTAGGCAGCGAGGTAGTCCCCTGCGGCGAAGTCGCCCGGTGCCGCTGGTGGCGTACCGGTCAGCCCAGCCAGGAAGAAGTGCTGGGCGCCGACGATGTGGTTGATCAGCGCCGCCACGTCCCACGACTCGCACGGCGTCGGATCGCCGAGCTGCTCGGGCGTCACGTTGGCCAGCACTCCTCTGGTGACGGCGATGGCCTGCTCGAGTGGCTGCGTGCTCATGGTTCCCTCCGGGATCGTCGTGGTGACCGCAACGTAGCATCGCCGCCAGGGCCGACGACGAGGGCTACTCGAGCGTGGCGTAGTTGGTGCTGCGGTCGTCGGTGCGGGAGCCGACCACGGCGCCGACACACTCGGCGAGGTCGGTGAGGTAGTCGTCGATCACGCCGGTGTTCGTGTTGCTGATCGTGGAGTGCAGGCTGTCGGGAGGGGTCTGGCGGTCGTGGAACCAGCCCTTGACGAGGAGCGCATCGCCCAGTGCGAACACGTCGATCTCGGGTTCGAAGGCGGGATCCGACGTGACGGCGACGAGATGGAACCGGCTGTCGCCGAGCACCCGGATCCCGTCGATGCCGGCAACGCCAGCTCGGAACGCGTCGGCGTTGACCAGCATCTGCCGGGTGAGATCGAGATACCCGTCGACGCCGAGGTGCGACATCACGGCCCACGCACACGCCATCGGGAGGCCCGAGCGGGTGCCCTGCATGTTCGGCGATGCATAGAACCCACCGAGCCACCCGTCGAACACGAACGTCTGGTAGCTACGCGACTGCTTGTTGCGGTGCAGGATCACCGACACCCCCTTGGGGGCGTAGCCGAGCTTGTGGATGTCGGCGGAGATCGTGGTCACCCCGTCGACGCGGAAGTCCCAGGGCTTGACCTCCCGGCCGAGCATCTCGACGAACGGGAGCACGAAGCCGCCCATGCAGGCGTCGACGTGGCAGTTGGCGCCGATCGATGCCGCCAGGGCGGCGATCGCGGGGACGTCGTCCTGGACCCCTTGCGGGTACTGCGGCGCGGAGCCGACCACCAGCACCGTATTGTCGTTGCACATGGCAGCCATCGCCTCGACATCGGCGGTCCAGTCGTCACGCACTGGCGCCTTGTGGAGCTTCAGGCCGAAGTTGTGTGCCGCCTTGTGGAACGCCGCATGGGCGGACTCGGCGACCACCATCTCCGGCTCGGTGATCCCGCGCTCGGCGCGGCCCCGTTCACGTGCCGCCAGCACACCGCACAGGATCGACTCGGTCCCACCGCTGGTCAGGAATCCGGCGATGTCGGCGTCTCCGTGCAGGAGACCAGCCGTCCAGCCGACCACCTCGGACTGGATCTGACCGAGCGACGGGAACGCCTTGGTGTTCAGCGCGTTCTCGTGCAGGTACAACCGGGCCGCACGCTCGGCCACCTCGTGCACCGACGGCCCACCGTCGTAGACCATCCCGAAGGTTCGACCGTCGGCCCACTTGACGTCGTTGACGCGCTTGTCGGTGAGGTCGCCGATCACGTCATCGACAGCTCGACGCTGTTGGTGGAGAGGTGCCATCGAGACAGTGTCGCGCACGGCGCAATCGGCCGCCTTGCTGTATCGCTCACCGACGGGCATCGCAGTGGGCCGGTCCACGTGCGCGCCGGTCGCCCCGGCATGTCAACATGACGCGATGGGGAACACGGGGCCGCTCGACGGCATCAAGGTGGTCGATCTGTCGGTGATGATCTCGGGCCCGCTCGCCGGGATGATGCTCGCCGACCAGGGCGCCGACGTCGTCAAGGTCGAGGCACCCGGCCTCGGCGACATCATGCGGTTTCTCGGCACCAACAAGGGCGGGATGACCGGCATCTTCGCCAACAACAACCGCGGGAAGCGCTCGATCGTCGTCGATCTCAAGGCGGCGGCAGGGCGCGATCTCGTGCTGCGTCTCATCGACGAGGCGGACGTGTTGATCCAGAACTTCCGACCGGGCGCCATGGATCGGCTCGGACTCGGGTACGACGACGTCAGCGCACGCAATCCGGACCTGATCTACACGCCGATCTCGGGGTACGGCCAGGACGGCCCGTACAGCGGGCGGCGCGTGTACGACAACGTGATCCAAGCCGCGTCGGGGCTGGCCAGCGTGCAGGGGGATCCTGCGACCGGCGAGCCGGCGCTGTACCGCACGCTGATCTGCGACAAGACCACCGCCTACACCGCCGCGCAAGCGATCACCGCTGCGCTGTTCGCTCGAGCGACCGGGCGAGCGGGAGGTCAGCACATCGAACTCGCGATGCTCGACACGGCGATCGCATTCATGTGGCCCGACTCCGCGATGGATGCGGCCCTGCTCGACGACGACGCGGTCCGGGCGCCGACCATCGCTGCCAACTATGCGATGACCCGGTTGGCCGACGGGTTCGCAGCTGCTTCGCCGGTGACGGACTCTGAGTTCCGGGGCCTGTGCGCGGCGCTGGGCCGGCCGGAAGTCGCGGACGATCCGCGCTTCGCCGACGTGATGTCGCGAATGGCGAACACCAACGCGATGGTCGAGGTGCTCGTCGATGCTGCTGCATCGTGCAGCGTCGAGGAGTTCGCAGCGAGGGCGGTCGAACACGATGTCCCAGCCTCCACGGTCACGTCGCTCCACGAGATCCACGACGATCCGCAGGTCGTCCACAATGACGTCTTCCGCGAGCGCGATCACCCGCAGGCGGGCCGGCTCCGCGAGCCTCGCGCTGCAGCCCGCCTCTCGGCGACGCCGCAGCGTGTGAGCGATCATGCTCCGGCGTTCGGGCAGCACAGCGACGAGATCGCACGCGAACTCGGTCTCGACCCAGCGGCGCTGCGCGAGTCAGCCGTCATCTTCTGACGATCGCTTCCGGAACCACAGGATCGCCGGGATCGTGACCGCGCTGGTGATCACGACGAAGCCCCGGTAGACGTCGGTGAAACCTGCCCCGGCACCGGTGCTCGCGGTGATGAGCAGTCCGCCGAGAAGCAATCCGGCCTGCAGCGAGGTCGATGCGACGACATCGATCAACGTGAACGCCCGCACCGTGTTGGCAGGTCGCACGATTCGGTGGGCGGCTTCGAGCATGGCGATGCGGACGGTGGTGGTGCCGCCGGCGACGAGTGAGGTCGCCACGACGACGACCGCTCGTTCGGAGCTTGATCCGACCGGACCGTCCAGGAGAGCGACGGCGGCTGCGGCCACGAGAGTCGCGACCGACGCGACGAGCGCGCGCCGGGTGACATCGCCGTCGGTGGACCTCCAGGCGAGGAGCGCCGCCATCGAGGAGATCGTCTGGACCGCCGCGATGGCACCGAGGTTGGCGGTGGGCCAGAGCACCTCGTCGAGGTACACCAGCCAGAGCGGGACCGCGCCGATGTTGACGGCGGCGAACACGACCAGAGCGATCCGCGTCGCCGGCGCGAGCGCGG
>JBGSII010000366.1:0-2829 GCA_041742555.1 Ilumatobacteraceae bacterium | reverse complement strand
GCCCATCACCGGCCGTTCGGCGACGAGACCGAACAACGCCGTCGCGTACTCGGCTCGGCCGATCGCTGCGGCGGCGTGGAGCGGGGCGAGATCGTCGTCGCCGTACGCACCGAGCGCCCGACACAGCCGGGCGTGGATCTCGTACTCGGGCAGCGTGCCCGCCATCGGCTCGAACACCGGGCGCCGGAGATGGAAGTAGTTGTGCGGGAACTCCAGATTGAAGAACGTGCACTCCCATTTCTCGAACTGCGACGCCGCCGGCAGCACGTAGTCGGCGCACCGGGCCGTCTCGGTCAGTGCCACGTCGATCACGACGACGAGGTCGAGCACGTCGAGCGCCTCCCGCATCCGCTGACTGTCGGCAATGGAGTGCACCGGATTGCCCGACTCGACGAGCAACGCTCGGAACCGGTCGGGATGATCGCCGAGGATCTCGTCGGGGATGATGTTGCACGGCACGAGACCCGTCACCAGCGGGTGACCGGTGACCGGGGTCGCCGGAGCCGGTGCGCCCGGCTCGCGCCGGCCGCCACCGCCACCGCCGAGCGACGCGAAGCGCGTGTGCAGGTTCATCCCACCCGGCACCCCGAAGTTCCCGGTGAGCAGGACGACGAGCTTCTCGAGGTAGCTGTTGAGCGTCGAGTGCGGTGCCTGCTGGATGCCGAGATCCTCGAAGATCGACACGCCACCCGTCGCCGAGCCGATGACCCGCGCAGCCTTGCGGACGTCGGCCTCTGCGACACCGGCCTTCTCGCACGACGAAGCGACGTCGACACGGCCGAGATGGTCGAGCAGGGTGTCGAGTCCGTTGGCGTTGTCGGCCAGCCACCGATCCGCCAGCAGACCGTCCTCGACGAGAACCTTGAGAAGCGCCGCCAGGAGATGTGCGTCCCCGCCGGGCAACGGCCGCAGGTGGATGTCTGCGAGATCGGCCGTTTCCGTCCGCCGCGGATCGACGACGATCAGCGTTCGGTCTGGGTCGTTGACGATGGCCTTGAGGATCCGGCGCGCCTGCGGGAACCCGTGCGACTGCCAGGGATTCTTGCCCCAGAACACCGCGACCTGCGAGTGCTCGTAGTCCCCCGCGGTGTGGCAGCTCGACCGGCCGAACAGTTGGCCGTCGACCCAGAACTCGCCGGTCTTCTCCTGGGCGAGCGCATTGGAGTTGTAGCGGATCCCGAGCGCCGACCGGAACGCGCCGCCGTACCCGCCACCCAGATGGTTGCCCTGGCCGCCACCACCGTAGAAGAGGATCTTGTCGCCCCCGTGTTCGTCGATGACGTCCTGGAATCGCGCGGCAACCTCGGCGATCGCGGTGTCCCACGAGATCTCCTCGAAGGTCCCGTCGTCCCGGCGACGCAGCGGCGTGGTGAGACGGTGTGGGCCGTTCTGGTAGTGGTCGAGCCGGAGGGCCTTCTCGCAGGTGTATCCCTCGGACGCAGGATGGGCCTTGTCACCACGCACCCGCACGATCGTCGGGCCGTCGACTCTGACCTCGATGCCGCAGTTGATCGAGCAGAGGATGCATGCGCTCGGGTGCCAGTCGTCGGTCATGGGTCGCTCCTTCACGAGTACGTTCAACAAGCGAACCTACTCGACGCGACTGGTCCCGATCAAGAGCGCCCGGCCAGACTCGCCCGGTGAGCGGCACCGAACTCGTCATCGTCGTGGCGGCGGTGGTCATCGGGTCGATCGCGAAGTCGGTGACCGGGATGGGATTGCCGCTCATCGTCATCCCGATCGCGTCCCTGTTCGTCGATGTCAACGACGCCATCGTCGTCATCGCGTTGCCCAACGTCCTCGCCAACGCGGTGCTCGCCGGCCGCGAGCGACACAGCTATCACGACACGCGTGATCTCCCGGTCCTCGCCACCGCGGGCGTGATCGGCGCCGTGCTCGGCGCACTGCTGCTGGTCAACGTGTCGAAGACGCCGCTGGTGATCGCCGTCATCGTCGCGATCATCGGGTACGTCGTGCTGTTCTTCGCCCATCCGGAGTTCCGCACCACGCCGGCCCAGTCGAAACGCCTCGCGCCTGCGGTCGGTGGCGTCGCCGGAGCGTTCCAGGGTGCAGTCGGCATCTCCGGGCCGATCGTCGGGTCGTGGGTGCACAGCTACCGGCTCCCTCGCAGCGCACACATCCTGTCGGTGACGTCGCTGTTCTTCATCACCGGCCTCGCTCAGTTGGTCGTGCTGATCAGCTCGGGCGAACTCTCGGGCCGGGTCGTCGCCACGTTGCTCGCGTGCGTTCCGGTGATCGCCGTGATCCCGGTAGGAACCCGGCTGCGCGAGTCGGTGTCCGGTCGGCACTTCGACCTGGCGATCATCGGGATGCTCGTGGTGTCAGCGTTCGCGCTGCTGCTGCAGACGTTCTTCCAGTAGCCTGGCTCCGACAACAACCACATGGGGAGCTCGCTGGAACGGTGGGCTGAGAGGGTGACCGCCGTCATCGACCCGAGAACCTGATCCGGGTAATGCCGGCGGAGGAATCGTGAACGAACACATCGTCATCATCACCGGGGCATCGCCGCTCGACGCCGACCTGGTCACCCGACTCCGAGCGCAGTCGCCCGACGACACGGTGTGGATCGCCGTCGACGGCGGGCTCGACCATGCGCTCGCTGCCGGTCTCGAACCGACACACCTCGTCGGCGATCTCGACTCGGTCACCGAGGAGGCGCTGGCGTGGGCGGCGCGCAATGCCGACATCTCTCGCCACCCGACCGACAAGGACCAGACCGACACCGAACTCGCACTGGCGCTCGCGGCGACGTTCGACCCCGAGCGCATCACGCTCGTCGGCGGCGGCGACCGCCTGGATCACACCATC
>JBGSII010000365.1:0-5017 GCA_041742555.1 Ilumatobacteraceae bacterium | reverse complement strand
GACCGCGATCGCGGCCGTCGTCGAGTCGACGTCGCTGTCCGGGTCGCCTGAGCCGATCAGCGCATCGTCACCCGGGACTGCCGACGTCGAGCTGTCGGGCTCGCTCGTGCCCGGCGTCGAGTCGGGCGTCGTCGGTTCCGGTGTCGTCGGCGCTGTGGTCGTCCCGGTGGATTCGTCGACGGTCGAATCCGGCGCGCTCGACCGGACCTCGTGACGAGCGGACACGGTGCTCGGCCCAACCCACACCGACACCGCTACTGCGGCGAGCAGTGTCCACCTCGCAGCGCTAGCCATGCTGGTCTCCGATCTGGGTTCGGTGAGCCTCGACCCATCGTCGTGCGTCCGCGTGAGCCCGCCGTGTCGTCTCGCCCACGAACGGCGAGCTCCGATAGACGTTGTCGGCGCCGATGACGTCCGTCGCCCCTGTCACCCTCAGCTGGCGGATGACGCGTTCGTTGTCGGTCACGATCATGAGCTTGCTGCCGACCTCGCGGAGCTGGGAGGCGTAGGTCCGCAGCACGTCGAGGAGCGTGGCGCCGGCTTCATCGACTCCGCGTACCCGAAGGATCACCACGGAGTTGCGCGACTCCGGCGTCACCGTCGGGATCTGCTCGATCAGCGTCGACGCCGTCGCGAAGAAGAGTGCCCCGTAGGGCTGCAGCACGATGACCTCGTCCGGCGGCACCGTGGATGGCGGATCGACCTCTTCGACCCGGCCGTCGTCGTGGATCGCCAGTCGTTTCGTGACCAATCGGGTGGACTGTCGGATGACGAACAGGATCGTCGAGATGCCGACGCCGACGAGAACGGCGTACTGCAGCGGGACCACCAAGGTGAGCACGAACGTGATCACCATCACGGTCAGCGGGACGGTCCCCGTCTTCGTGACCGCCATGACCCGATCCGGCTTGATCGTCGCGATGCCGATCACGATCAGCAACCCGGCGATCGACGGGATCGCGACGAGTTCGATCACACCGCCGAACAGCAGGATGACGACCGCCATGACACCAGCTGCGTAGAAGGCAGCGGCACGGGTTCGTGCACCGGCCGAGGCCATCAACGAGCTGCCCGACATCGATCCGCCCACTGGCATCGCCTGGAAGAGGCCGGCCACGACGTTGCCGGCACCCTGGCCGACGAAGTCCTGCGAGTCGTTCTGTGGTGAACCGTCGTCGTTCGGGAATCCGGCCGAAACGCCTGCTCCCTGGATGAGGCCGACGAAGGCCAGTGACACCGCGGGCACGATCAGAGCGCCGACGTCACGCAGCACCGGCAGCGTCGGCAGCGGCAACGACCGGGGCACTTCGGCGATGTCGCGCACCTGGACGATGTCGGCGTCGAACAACCGGAACAGCGATCCGATCGCGGACCCGATGAACACTGCGACCACCAGGCCGAGCGGTCCGAGTCGGGTTCGCTGCAGGAGGATGATCAGCACGATCGTCGATGCCCCGACGACGAGGGTCGGCACGTCGATCTTCCAGAAGTTGAAAAGGAGGTCCAAGGTGCGCAGGACCCGGTTCGCGCCTTGCGCCTCGTAGCCGGTGAGGTCGTCGAGCTGTCCGAGCACGATGTTCACGCCGACGGCGGTGATGAATCCCGTCATCACCGAGTTCGACACGAACCGGAGGAATGCGCCGAGTCGCAACAGCCCGGCGACGATCATGACCACACCGGTGAGGATCGACAGCGTGTAGAGCGCCCGTGCGGGGTCGTCGCGGGAGGCGAGGTCCACGTCGGCGACGATGATCGCCATCGCGCCCGTGCCCTGGATGGCCATGAACGCGGTACTGGTGAACAGCGCTCCGCCCGCGAGTCCGAAGAGGTAGCTGTACAACCCGGCGACCGGATTGACCCCGGCGAGCAGTCCCGCTGCCAGTCCGTCCGGGACGCTCTCGACCCCGAGGACGAGACCCGCCATCGCGTCGTCCTTCGCCGTCTGGCGCCGGAACAGCGAGCGCGGCCTGCGCACTGGGAACTGCACGACCGCAGCCTGCCATACGGTGCGGGCCGGAACGTGGTGAGGTGCCCCTGCTCCCGAGGCGACCGGTGCACCTGGCGAAGTTCTGTCAGAAACCCCTCAAGACGCGCACGCGGATGCCGATAGCTGCTTCGTATGGAAAAGGTCAAGGTTGCTGCCAACGGAACGAGGTTGTTCATGACCGCCGACCTGCCGCCCCTGCCGTCGAGCGCGCGACCGAGCTGGACGGCGCCCACGCGATCGGCGCCTCCCGTGTCTGCGCCGCAGAGCCAACCGGCACGTCCGGCACCCCAGTCGTCAGCGGCGCCCACCCCTGCGGCGACGCTCGATGAACTCGTCGGGGCCGTCGAAGGCGTCAGCGCCGCCATCTTGGCCTCGGTCGACGGATTCGGCCTTGCCAGGAGCAGTTCGATGTCCGACGACGCGGCGCATCCGGCGATGCTCGCCGCAGCGATCGGACTCGCCCACCAGCTCGTCGTGGCGGGCGGCGGTCGTCAACTTCGTCAGCTCGTCGTCGATCACGACGGAGGCTTGATGCTCGTGTGGCCCATCGGTGACGAGCGAGTGCTCGCCGTGCTGGCCACGAGCACTGTGGAACAACGCCGCGTTCGATCGTTCGTCCAGGCACGGGCATCGTCGCTCATCGGAGCCTTGTCGTGACCGTGCGGACGTTCAAGATCCTCGTCACCGGACCGTTTGCCGCTGGGAAGACCTCGATGATCCAGTCGGTCTCCCAGACGCGGGTGATTTCGACCGATGTCGTCACCAGCGGCGACGAGTCCGACGTCAAGTCCCACACGACGGTGGCGATGGACTTCGGTACGTACTGCCTACAGGGTGACGACACACGCCTCCTGCTCTTCGGAACACCGGGTCAGGCCCGCTTCCGGTTCATGACCAACATCTTGAAAGGTGACGTCGACATCGTTGCCTTCGTGATCGACGCCGAGGCGACCGAGACCCACGCGGCAGCTGGCGTCGAACTTCGAGCGCTGCTGCGCGATCTGCGAGTACCTGCTGTGATCGCCGTGAATCGCTGTGACGATCTCACCGTGGCACGACGGCTCGCTCGCTCTCTCGGCGCACTCGACGGCGAGACCGTCGTGCCGTGCCAACTGATCGACCCTGACTCCGGCCGGGAGGTCGTGGTCGAAATCCTCCTGACGCTTCTGGCGTCGATGGAGTCAACGAAGGCGGAGGTTGCCTGACATGAAACAGAACAAGGGAATCATGGCCGATGCGGCCGAGGCGGCGGCGCTCGTCGTCGACGGATCGCAGCCGGCGTGGATGACATTGAACGAGGCCCGCGAGCGGGCGTTCACCGGGGAGATCGTCTTCGAGACGGACCCCGAGGTGCTCGCCTACCTCGACCATGGCATCGTCTACTACGCCGAGCGGGTCACCGACCTGTCGCTGGGCAGGCGTCTCCTCGACGCCGGTGTCATCGATCTCGAGCAACTCGATCGCGGCATGGTACGCGTCGGCGACATCGAGCACCTCGGGCGCCTCTTCGATCGCGACCCGTCCATCGATCGAGACGCGGTCGTCGTGGTTGCGGAGACGGCGACCCAGGACCTGATCGCCGATCTGGCGAACCGAGCGGTGGCGACCGTTCGGGTGACGGCGTACCGCCACCATCCGTCCGGTGTGCATCGTTGGTTCGTTGCCCCGCTGGACTCGGCGGTCCAGCGACGGCCGGTCAGCGCGGTGTCCCAGCTCGACTTCACCGTTGTCGACGATCTCCCCGGGTTGCCGTTCGGGGGTGGCGATGAGCTCTCGATCGAGTGGGACCAGTTGGACGGCCCTGACGAGATCCTGATCGCCGACGGCTTCGACGGATCGCTCTTCTACGTGTCGGATGCACCCTTCGACGAGATCGAGGAGTTGGACACCGACGAGCTCGACGCCGAAGCCGCTGAGCTGTCGCTCGGCCTCGCCGAGTTCACCGACTCCGCCGAGCTCGACGACGCACCGGCGCCGGACGAACTGGCGCTGGACGAATTCGTCGAGGTGGAGACCGTCGACGAACTCGTCGAGGTGGGGACCGTCGACGAACTCGACACGACGACGCTCGACGACGCTGACGACTTCGAGTTCGCAGTGGTCTGGCCCGATGGCTCAGAGGAACCGGCGACCGACATCTCCACCTCCGGCGAGAACTCGACCACGGTCGCCGACGACACGGTTGTCGATCCCGTCGTCGAGTCGTCGGCCGATCAGCCGGTCATCACCCAGTCCGAGGATGGCAACCTCGAGTTCACCATGCCGCCGCTGGAACTCAGCGACGAGCCCGAACTCGCCGATTCGGAGGTTCCAGACGACGTCGCCGAGGCGGTGCGGCGAGCGATCGCGGCGATCGAGTCGGCGAGCGTCCCGGCGTTCGCGTCCGGCTCGACGGACTCGACGGACTCGACGATGATGATCGACGACGAGATCGCCGATGTGGCGGTGCACGGCTCCGACGTGGCCGACGCGGAGTCGGCCGGCTTCGGGGGCTTCGCCCCGCCCACGATGGCGATGCGCGCCGAAGTGCTGTACGGGCTCACCGACGACGACCGTGAGGCTGCTGACTCGCCGACGCAGGATGAGGCATGGTCGAGTGCAGGCGTTGCCTCGGTCGTGTTCGTCGATGATCCGGCCGAGGACGCCTCGGGCGGCGGCAACGAGCGCAGCTCGGCGCTGCGCCGTCTGATCGGAAGCCTGCGCCGAAAGGACCAGTAGGACCCGTGGCGGACACGATGTGCCTCGCAGGTCGTGTCCGCCCGGTCAGCGATCGGCCGTCGTTCGCCGCGCCCGGAAGAACGAGCGGAGCAGTTCGCCCGCCTCGTCGGCCCCGACGCCGGAGATGACAGCGACTCGGTGATTGAGGACGTCGCTGTCGAGGAGCCCGAAGTGGCTCGTCACGGCGCCGGCCTTCGGATCGGAGGCGCCGTAGACCAGGCGACCCAGCCGAGCGTTCACCGCGGCGCCGGCACACATCGCGCACGGCTCGAGGGTGACGTAGAGCGTGCATCCGTCGAGCCGCCAGGATTC
>JBGSII010000364.1:0-4016 GCA_041742555.1 Ilumatobacteraceae bacterium | reverse complement strand
TCGTCCGGGTGATCGGTGCGCACGTGACCGAGCTCAACACTGCGATGGCGGCATCACGGGTGAGAATGCAGACGGGCCGGCGTCCAGCGGGAGGCCCGAGATCGGCCCAGATGATGTCGTTTCGAGCTACCACGCCGGCGCTGTCCGCGCCGCGAGACGGCGCGCCGACTGCACGAGTGCAGGGTCGGGTGGCTGACGCTGGTACCCCGCGACGAGCTCTCGGTCAGCTGTTGCGAGTTCTTCGGCGGTGATCACTGCGGTGGCGCCCCTCCGAAGCAGCTCGGACCGGTTCGTTCCGAGCTGCTCGGCAAGCTGATCAAGCCGTGCGACCAGGTCGTCGTCGAGTTGCACAAGAACTTCTCGGCGGGCCATGACCATATGCTATCCCAAATGGTCAGGACCGCCCGGTAATCGCGTTCGCAACAGACCCGTCCACACCCACATATCGGGCGAAGTGTTCGAGGTCAGGGCTCCGATCGAGGGCGCATCATCACGTTCCGAGCGCAAGCAATGACCGACGGAACTCGGGTTGGCGTTGCAGCTCACGCTGCGGTGCTTGGACCGGACCGCTGTCGCAGGCCCGTGACCAGGGGTTTCGTGGTCGGGGTGAGAGGATTTGAACCTCCGGCCTCCACGTCCCGAATGACGTCCTGCCATGACATCGTGTGCCAACTCATGTCAGTGCATGCCGATCTAGCTGGGACTTCGCGATTCGACGTGCCAGCGTGTCCCGCTCAGTATCGGGGAATGTCAGGCAGTTTGGCTCCCACGATGGCTCCCAAGATCCGAACTGCGGACGCCCCGCTCCGGTCAACGGTGGCGTCGTCGTGTGCGACTCCCGAGGCGCATTGAATGGGTCGGATCCGGCAGGAATATGCAGTATGCGGCTCGGGCCGTTCCCGGGTGGGTGGTTCGGTGATCAACGACGGGTTATCGAGCGGTGATACCGAGCGCCTTGCGGCCGCGCTCAGGCGAGTTTGCTGGCGTCGCTCGATCTGTGCTCACAGGGATCCGGCGGCTGTCCTTATCGTCTCGACGCCACCTCCGCCTCGAGCTGATCCCAGGTGGGAGAACCCCTCAGACCGTCAGGTGTCGTGTACACGCGACACGACAGACCGACCGCTGCACCCTCGAGAGCCCATGGGTCAACTCCGTCGATCAGGATCGTTGGCGATCCGACGAACCCGACCCGCTCGGCTTCTTCGGGTGTGTCGACAATTCGACGTTGCACGATCACGTCCTGGTGCTCATACGCAAGCCGGTCGAGCAACTCGTCAGCGACACGCCAATTCGGGCAGCCGTCGAAATAGAGCAACGCAACTTCCATACTCATCACCGTAGATCCGAACCTGCGGGGGGTCCGCCAGCATCACACTCGCTAACGCAGAGTTCCTGTCTGGTCACTGTGCGCAGCCCGAATGTGGACGCGAATGGCGTCGACACCGTGGGTTCAGATCATCGTTCGCAGGGCGAACTCGACGGTGTGATGCACCTGCGACAGCGAGAGCATGACGGTGACGACCACGGCGGCAACGGTCTGGAGGCGGCGACTGAGACTGGCGACCGGTGGGGGTTGGATCAGGGCATCGGCGCGGGCGGCGATGCCGTGACTGGCGATCGCAAGCAGAGCGGGCGACGCTGGTTGCGCGAGGGCCACCTTGGCGATCGTCCGAGCCGCGACTTTGCGGTTGGTGCCGGCTGACAGGACGGCGTCCTCGTCGGCCCACCGCTCGAGATGGAATCGAAGTTGGATGTCAGCCGCTTTCATGAACGGGACCGCGGCCGCCACGAGCAGGCCCAGCAGCAGGTAGCGGTCGTGACGATGGCGGGCGTGGGAGTGCTCGTGCGCCATGACGAAATCGAACTCGGCGCCGTCGAGCGATTGCTGGAGTCCTCGCGAGACCGCGATGGTCCGCCCCGGACCCGGAAGGGTGTAGGCGAAAACGTCGGGGGTCTCGATGTACTGAACGGCGCACCGGTCCGTGCATCGGATGCGCCAATGCGTGACCATCACCTTGGTCATTCGGACAGCCCCGACGACGGCGAGAACCAGCGCACCGCCGCCGATCAGCCCGCCGAACAGCGGATGCTCGGGGAGCAGGTGTGCCGACCAGTCGCACAACGAGTTGCGGACACCGAAATGTGCCAGACCGCTCAGCGCCAGGATCCAGAACGTCGGCACAGCTGCAACGAGCACCGCGACCAGCAGCACTGCGTTCCACCGGGCGGCGGGCGCGGGCGCGAGCCGATCGAGCGCTCGACGGCTGAGCAGTGCAGCCGCAAGCGCGATGACCAGCGGCAGCGCGACGAAACCGATCATGCCCGGTCGTTGAGCAGGGCGACGAGGCTTGCCGCGTCGTCTGGGTCGAGGCCGCTCGCAATGCCGGCCAGTGCCGATGCGCGGTCTTTCGTGGCGTCGAGGAGCGAATGGATCTTGCGGGCGACGAGGTCGGCCTCGCTCGTTGCAGCGGTGTAGGCGAAACTGCGCCCACGTCGTTGCCGCTTCACCAGTCCCTTGTCGCAGAGCCGGCCGAGGACGGTTGCGATGCTCGTGTAGGCAAGATCGGTCTCCATCTGCTCGATGACGTCGGCCGGCGAGGCGGGACGGTCCAGCCGCCACAGTGCGTGGAGCACGTCTGCTTCGAGTTCTCCGTCGGGTCGGCGGGTCATGCGTTCTGCTCCTGTTTGTCGGGTGACGAGAATTGGATCGGTGATTGGATCGCTTGCTCGGTTGCGCTGGCCAGTCGAGCGGATCGCAGGCGGAGTGTCGTGTACGCGACGATCGTGATCGCGAGCACAGCGAGGGCGATTCGTTCGGCTCCGATCGACTCGGTGAACACGATGAATCGGGTTTGCAGATTGAGGCCGAACTCGACGAAGGAGTCCTGCTGCAGGTTGCCTCCGTACACCTCGAGCTCGTGGCGGCCGTACCACACGGCATACGCGCCCGACGCGACCAGCAGCACTCCCGCGAGCCGAGGCGCCCACCGCGACATCGAACGCAGCGTGCCCACGAGCGAGTCGTGCGCCAGGGCCGCGGACACACTCAGCGCCAGGATGATCACGCCCATGCCGAGCGCATAGGTGACGTAGGTGACCGTGCCGCCGACGAACGAGCGCTGCATCGCGAAGCCGGTGACCGCAAGGAACGGTCCGAGCGTGCACGACAGCGACACGAGTGCGTAGGTGAAGCCGAAGCCGACCATGCCCAGTGCGCTGCGACTTGTGGTGACTGCCGGGCCTTGGAAGGGCAATCGTGGCTTCCATCCGGCGATCGCTGCGATCCCGACCACGAGCATCACGGCACCGATCGCAATCGTCAGCCATGGCATCTGTTGACGTAGCCACCCCGACGCAATATCGAAGACGACACCGACGAGGACGAACGTGATGGCGAAACCGACCGAGACCGCAAGGGACACCGCTGCGGCGCGAGCGATGCGGCGATGCCCGGCGATCGACGCGTCGTCGCCAGCAACGAACGACGCGACATAGGCGGGCAGCAAGGCGAATCCGCACGGGTTGATGCTCGCCACCATGCCTGCGGTGAACGCCAGCGCCAGTGGAGCGTCAATCACCAGGTCTCCGATCCCGTCGAACACGAACTACAACGTGTCGTAGCATAGGCGAGAAGACGTCAGCAGACACGGCGGACGTATGGGTATGGGTTCACCGCTCGTCCACCGCCGGGGTGCACCTCAAAATGCAGGTGGTTCGCCGTGGTGTTGCCTGTTGCGCCGACGTAGCCGATGACCTCACCTTGCGACACCGACCGGCTCGACCCCTCCCAGGCACTGAGATGGGCGTAGTAGTACTTGGTGCCGCTCGCACCAGTGAGCCAGATCGCGTTACCGCCGAGCCGGTTGGTCGAGAAGTTCGCCGAACCCGCCTCGACCGCGACGAGCGGCGTGCCGCCAGGCGACATCATGTCGACGCCCTCGTGGCTCCGCCCACCGGAGCGCGCCGCACCCCAGGTGTCTGCGAACCCCCGTGGCCCAGCGATCGGGCACACCATG
>JBGSII010000363.1:0-3927 GCA_041742555.1 Ilumatobacteraceae bacterium | reverse complement strand
CGGTGTACGCCACGGTCATCCCGCGGCTGCCCGACATCCGCGAGCGCGTCGACATCTCGATCGGCGCGCTCGGACTCGTCCTCACCCTCGGCAGCGTCGCCAGCCTCGTCGGCTCGCTGTTGGCCGGTCGGGTGATCGCCCGGTTCGGGAGCCGAAAGGTGATGATCTACGGCACTGCGTGTTCGATCGCGTTCCTGCCGTTGATCGGGTTCTCGACGGGACCGGTGCTGCTCGTGGCGGCGCTGTTCGGGTTGCTGTTCTTCGACGTCTTCATCGACGTGGCGATGAACGTGCAGGGATCCGCGCTCAGCGCAAGGCGCCACACGCCGGTGATGAACCGCCTGCACGGATTCTGGAGCTTGGGCTCGGTCACCGGTGGCGTCATCACCGTGCTCACCTTGCGCGCCGGTGTGAGCACGCCGGTGCACCTGACGACGGTCGCGATCCTGCTCGTCGTCGCGCTCGCGTTCGTCGCCCCCGGGTTGCTGCGTCGAGACGAGGCACCCGAGCTCGACGAAGCAGCGGCCGCAGCGGGCACCCCGCCGCTCAGACGGGCGCTCAGTTCCGCGTCGTTACTCCTCGCGGTTGGTGGAGCGATGGCGATGACGATCGAGATCACCAACGGCGACTGGGCGTCGTTTCGCCTCGGCGACGATCTCGCAGCTCGGCCGAGCGTCGCAGGCTTGGCGTTCTTGGCGTTCACGTCCGGCATGACGATCGGTCGGCTCGGCGGCGACTGGTTGCAGGTGAGGGTCGGCCCGACCGATCTGTTCCGTCTGTCCGCACTGATCGCCGGAACGGGTTCGTTGCTCGCTGCTCTGGTTCCGAACGTGGCGGTGTCGATCGTCGGTTTCCTGATCGCCGGCCTCGGGACGTCGGTGCTGTTCCCGCAGCTCTACGACCGTGCCGCTCGCTCGCCCGGGCCGCCCGGTTCCGGGTTTGCGTCGATGCTGATCGGCCAGCGCGGTGCCGCGCTGGTAGCGCCCCTCGTGGTTGGCTGGCTTGCCGACACCGCCATCCTCGACGTCGGTCAAGCGATGGCGATCATCACCGTCCCCGCCGCCGTCGTGGTGTTCCTGACCACGTTGGTCCCCAACGTCGAGCCCGACTGACGCGTCCACCACCATTCCCGAAATTCGGAGCCGTCGTCGCGTCTGGCGCAACGACGGCTCAGAATTTTCGGTCGGGATCGACGATCAGAGAGGTTCGACGATGAGATCGAATTGGGTGTGCCGCCACGAGTCGATGGCGGCGAGGCCGTTGGTGAGGATGGAGCGAGCCAGCTCGCCCTTGGCGGCCTTGGCGAAGTGCCCGCCGGGCTTGCCCGTTGGATCGACGAGCGTGAGCGATACGCCGTCAAGCCCCTCGAGCACGAGCGCTGCGCGGTGTTCCTGGGGGAGGAGATCGACGACGAACCGTCGCCGTGCGGTGCGGGCGAGCTCGGCTGACAACGAGTCGCGCCACCAGGTCGACAACTTGCCGAGTGGTGCCAGGTTGGCACCCATCTTCAGGCGGTAGTCAGGCACGGGATCGTCGGCGCGCACCAGCCCGAGCAGCCCGGACACCACCGTGATCTGCCTGTGGGCATCGGGGCGCAGTGACGCCGGATCGAGATGATCCCAGACGACACCGGTGTAGCGCTGCCAGGCCGGAAGCACGGGGGCACCGATGAGCGAGGTGTTGGCCGACTGGGCTCGCAGCAGATGGTCGCCGCGCACCCCGAGCAGCTTCTCGCTGCCGCCACGGACCCTGGCAAGCGCCGCCACGATCTCGACTCGCCGGTCACCGAGGCGAGATCCGAACGAACCCGCCTCTGGTGTCCACGGCGACCGTCGTCGATTGCCGCCATCCGCCTTGCCCTCCGATGGTGGCAGCAACAGCATTGGAACATTGTTCGAAAAAGTTGCCCGCTCACTGGTCACGGCCCCACTCTGGCCTCTACAGTCGAAAATATGCGTGTACACCTCGATGCAGAGAAGTGCCAGGGCCACAACCGTTGCTACGCGTTGGCGCCGGAATTGTTCGATGTCGACGACTATGGCCAGGCCATGTTGCTCGTCGAGGGTGACGTGCCCGCGGACTTGCAGGACAAGGCCCGTCTGGCCGCCTCCAACTGCCCCGAGTACGCCATCACGATCACCGAGAACGGCTGACATGAGCATCGACGAGACCACCGACACCGAGAGCGCGACGCAGCCGGACGTCCGGATCGACCCGGACACCGGCAACAAGATCATCACCTGGGAGCGCAACGGCGAGACCATGGAGTTCATCATCGGCAGCCGCCCCGAAGGTACCGATGTCTGGCAACGGGTGCCGTATGACGCCGCCGATTACGGCCCGGTGACCGACTTCGCGACCGACTTCGACCACGCCGACCCCACCTACAACCCCAACGCTCCCGAGGTGTGGAAGGCGGTGCGCGAGGGTGGGTGCCCGATCGCTCACTCCGATCGATACGGCGGTATGTGGGTGCCGTTGACGCACGACACCGTCCACGAGATCGCCTACGACACCGACCGTTTCTCGAGCCGGGCGGTCGTGCCCAGCGTCGGGCGACCCGGCGACCGCGCGTTGCCCGCTCCGATCGGCCTCGCGCCGCCGATCACCAGCGATCCTCCCTTCCACGCCATCGCGCGTCGACTGCTTCTGCCGGCCTTCGCGCCGAAGGTCATCGAGCCGTGGGAGTCCGAGATCCGCCTGCTCTGCCAGCGGTTGCTCGACGAGATGGGAGAGATCACGCCCGGTGAGACCGTCATCGACGCGGCCATCCAGTACGCGCAGCACATCCCGGTGAACGTGATCGGTCGGATGCTCGGCTTCCCTGAGAAGGACGAGGAGATGTTCCGCGAGATGGTCCACGAGGTCCTCGAGCGCATCAACGAGGAGCCGGGGACGCGTCAGAGCGAGAACGACTTCGGCGCCTACGTCCAGGGGCAGATCGCGGACCATCGTGAGAACCCTCGCGACGACCTCACGAACTTCCTGATGAACGTCGAACTCGACGGCAACAAGCTCGCCGACGAAGTCGTCGAGGGCATGATCATCCTGCTGCTCGTCGCCGGCGTCGACACGACGTGGTCGGCGATCGGATCGTCGCTGTGGCATCTCGCCCAGCATCCGGAGGATCACCAGCGCCTGTTGGACGACCCCGAGGTCATGACCTTCGCGCTCGAGGAGTTCCTGCGGGCGTATGCACCCGTCACGATGGGACGACTGGTCACGGAGGATCTCGACTTCCACGGCTGCCCGATGAAGAAGGACGACTGGGTGCTCCTGGCGTTCCCGGCCGCCAACCGTGATCCGCTGAAGTTCGAGGATCCCGACACGTTCGTCATCGACCGTGCGGAGAACCGGCACGCGGCGTTCGGGCTCGGCATCCACCGCTGCGTGGGCTCGAACCTCGCCCGCCTCGAGCTCAAGGTCGCCATCGAGGAGTTCATCAAGCGCTTCCCGCGTTTCGAACTCGCCGGCGAGACCAGGTGGAGCGTCGGCATGGTCCGCGGCCCGCGCGAGATCCCGGTTCGCATCCTCGAAGTCGCCAACTGAATGAGACGCGGGGTCTGACCCCGCGTGCATCTACACGAGGGTCGAACCGATCGACGCTGCCGCGCCGGCGCTGCCGAGCGTGACAGCCGCGTACACACTGCCCCATCGCCAGCCGAGCGCGCGTGTCTCCAGGGTGAACGACGAGAACGTCGTGAGCGCCCCGCAGAATCCGACACCGAGCACCGTCAGCGTGCTGGGAGAGAGATCGGAGGCGACGAGCACTCCGAGCAGCCCGGCTCCGATCGAGTTGACCCACAGCAAGGCGACCCAGGAGCACGCGTACTGCCCGACCAGATGGCGCAGCACGGCACCGATGCCGGCGGCAACGACGAACAGCACGGGCGTCATGTCGCTCGGCGGCCCTCGGCGAGTACGGTC
>JBGSII010000362.1:0-11755 GCA_041742555.1 Ilumatobacteraceae bacterium | reverse complement strand
CGCCGGTGTCTTCGCGGCGTGGTCTCCTGCTGCGGAGGCCGCCGGCACCGGGCTGCTCGTCGGTCTGGTGATCGCCGGCATCGTCGCGTTCTGCAATGCCGCCTCGTCGGCGCAGCTCGCGGCGATCCATCCGGAATCCGGTGGTACGTACGTCTACGGACGCCGCCAGCTCGGCCCGTTCTGGGGCCATCTCGCCGGGTGGGGGTTCGTCGTCGGAAAGACGGCGTCGTGTGCTGCGATGGCATTGACGGTCGGCGCGTACCTGTGGCCCGAACAGGATCGCGCCGTCGCGGTGGCGGCCGTCGTCGCCATCACCGCGGTCAACATCGGCGGCATGTCGCGCACGGTCGCGGTCACGCGGGTGCTGCTCGTCGTGTCGCTGGTGGCGCTGGTCGCCGTGGTCGTGGGTGGCTGGTCGAGCGCCGACGCGGATCTCGCACGCCTGACCCCGATCGACGCCGATCCGTACGGGATCCTCCAGTCGGCCGGTTTCCTCTTCTTCGCCTTCGCCGGCTACGCCCGAATCGCCACCCTGGGAGAGGAGGTGAAGGATCCGGCGATCACGATCCCGAAGGCCATACCCCGCGCCCTGGCAGCCGTCTTGGTGGTGTATCTCGTCGTCGGTGTCACGGCGCTCGCGGTGGTTCCCGTGACCGGGCTGGCGGCGACCTCGGCGCCGCTGCAGCTCGTCGTCGAGTCCGGTCGGCTGGATGCGTTGGCTCCGCTCGTCGACGTCGGTGCTGGCATCGCGGCCCTCGGCGTACTGCTCAACCTGATTCCCGGTGTCTCGCGTGTCACACTCGCGATGGCCCGCGAGCGTGAACTCCCACCCTGGTTCGCTCACGTCGACGAGCGCCGGTCGCTCCCGCTGCGCGCCGAACTGACGGTCGCCGCGGTCGTGGTCCTACTCCTGGTGGTGCTCGACCTCCGCAGCGCGATCGGGATCTCTGGCGTGGCGGTGTTGACCTACTACGCCGTCACCAACGCCTCCGTGCTGACGCTGTGGCGAGAGCAGCGCCGATGGCCGGCAGCGATCGCTGTGGTCGGCCTGATCGGCTGCGTGGTGCTGGTGGCATCGCTGCCTCCGCCGGCGATCGTCACCGGCGCCGTCACCGTGGCGGTCGGGGTGGTCGTCCGTCTCGTCACCACCCGAGGCTCGCGAACGCCTCACGATGGTGCCTAGAGACTGCCCGGCAGTGTCCTAGTCGATCTCGGGCAGTGGGTGCTCCGGGAGCTTGCGCACCCGCGAGCGTCGGCGCCGTCGAGCGGGGATCATGCTGCGCATCTCCTCCAGGTTGCCGAAGCACAGGAGTCGGTCGTTCGCCTCCAGGGCCCGGTTCTCTCTGGGGTTCGGGATCACGTCGGTGTCTCGGTGCAATGTCAGCACCGTGATGTCGCGATCGCGTAGCCCCGCCTCGCCGATCGTCTTGCCGACGAAGTCGCCGTCCTCGCGAACGAGCAGCTCGGCGACGCCGTACCCGGTGCTCAGCGACAGACGCTGACGTACGTCGAGCTCCGGGAAGGCGACCTGGTTGGCGACGTGGTCGATGATCGCCCCGGCCACGTCGAGCCCGGTGGCGTTCTCGATGCCCTGGAGGCCGGGTGACGAATTGACCTCCATCACCAGCGGGCCGTCGTTCCCTTCGAGCATGTCGACGCCGGCGACACGGAGACCCATGATCTGTGCGGCGCGAACCGCCGTGCGCTCGTACCGCGCATCGAGTGACACGCCTTCGACCGTGCCGCCGCGGTGGACGTTCGAGCGGAACTCGTCGCCCTGTGCCGTTCGGCGCATCGCCGCGACGACGCGGTCGCCGACGACCAGGGCGCGAATGTCGCGGCCCTTGCTCTCGGCCACGAATTCCTGGATCAGCACGTTCTGCTTGGTGTTGTGCAGCGTCTCGATGATCGCCTCCGCGACCTTGCGATCGGGCGCCAGGATCACCCCGATGCCCTGCGTGCCCTCGAGCAGCTTGATGACGACCGGGGCGCCGCCAACTCGGTCGATGGCCGGAAGCACGTCCTTGCGGTCACGAACGAACGCGGTCTTGGGCATGCCGATGTCGTGGCGCGACAGGATCTGGATGGCACGCAGCTTGTCGCGGGCGTTCGTGATGCCGTTCGCGGTGTTGGGCGTGAAGACGTCCATCTGCTCGAACTGGCGCACCACCGCCGATCCGAAGTAGGTGATCGACGCGCCGACTCGGGGAATCACGGCGTCGTAGTCGGACAGCGGTTTGCCGCGGAACTGCAGATCCGGTTCGCTGCCCGAGAGGTCGATCGCGAAGCGCAGCGTGTCGAGCACTTTGCATGTGTGCCCGCGATCGAGCGCGGCGAGCTTCAGGCGTTGGGTGCTGTAACAGCGCGGGGCCCGGGACAAGATGGCGAGCTTCATGGAGTCACTCCGCTCGAGCGGCGTCGCTGACCGTGGGGGCCGTCCGGGGACGAGGTGCCGCCGGCGGGTCCGCGTCGACATCGCCCCGGTTGCGCCGCCGGATCGACCTGTCCGGGCGCCCACCGAGGTACGAGACGCCGGGATCGACGACGAATCGACCACGGAGGGCCTCGCGTCCGATGAGCATGCGGAACCCCATCTCGTCACGGCGCGTGAGCGTGACCTCGGCGGTGAGCGGGAGTCCGGCAAGCACGATCGACGCGTGCACGACCGGTCTGTGGTCGACGTCGCCCGACGAACTCCGCACGTCGCGGGTGGCGATCACGGCTGCTTCGGCGATCACCGAATCGTCGGTCGAACGCTGCCACGGATGGATCTCGAACCGCACCCACGGGCTCCCTGCGAGGTCGAACCACTCGAGGCCGAACGCGTGCAGTGACGATGTCCGGGCCCCGGTGTCGATCTTGGCCTTGAGGTAGTCGACGTTCCAGCCGGGAAGCGCGATCCATTCGCGCCAACCCAAGGTGACCGGTTCGGAGCACGTGGCTGACGGCACGCGCGAACGTTATCGCCGCGCGGGGAGTGCTGAGCCGAGCGTTCGGTCGCCGGCGTGAGCGATGTCACAGCGCGCTGTGTGCAGGCCGACGTGGGACCGGAACCCACAGATGGCAGGATGGTTCGTAACGAAATCGTAATGTTCGGCAAGGACCACATCGCAATGCTCTCCTGGATCACCTCGGTCTCCGAGGCACTCATCATGCTCCCCGTGGCGATCGCGCTGTCGTGGCTCGCGCGCACGACCATCCGCCAACTCACACGTCGCGCCGTGCGCCGGGCCCAGCGCTCCGAAGGCTCGTGGAGGGTTCGGCTCGACCGCCTCGGCGACGATGGCCAGGCCGATGTCCGCAAACGCCAGCGCGCCGATGCCGTCGCGCGACTGCTCGGCCGGCTCGTCACGGTCGTGATCTTCATGTTCGCCGTCTTCGCGGCACTCGAGATCCTCGGCGTCAACCTCGCGTTCGCCATCTCCAGCGCCGGGTTCGTCGGCTTGGCGATCGCGTTGAGCGCGCAGGACTTCGTCAAGGACTTCCTCGGCGGCACCCGGGCGCTTCTCGAGGATCGTTACGCCGTCGGCGACGAGGTGGTGTTGAGGGTGTCCGGCACCGACGTTCGCGGCACGGTCGACCTGATCGGTTCGGCGTCGATTCGGCTCCGGACGCCGGACGGAGCGACGTGGCACGCCGGGCACCATTCGATCGAGGCGGTCTCGAACCTCTCACAGCTGCCTGCGATCAGCGAGATCGAAGTGCCGCTCGACGAATGGGCACAGGCCGATGAATCCGCAGCGGCCGAGCGACTCGCGGAGGCGTCGAACGACGTCGGGCTGACGGGCGTGGTGTTCCTGCGCGACATCGAGACCCATGAACCTGACGCAGACACCGACTCCGAGGCCGACGTGGTGACCGTGCTGATCAAGACCAATCGCCCGCTCAGCACCCCCGAGGCCGAGATCGTTCGCAGCAAGCTTCTCGACCGCTGACACACGGCACAGATCGTCGCCGAGCCGTGTCGGCGACGATCTGCTCAGGTGCCGAACTCGGTGGTGATCACCCGGCCGTCGCGCTGGCCGGCGCTGGGAGCGAGATCGGTGACCACGAACGATCGCTGCAGCCAGCGGTCGTAGCCGTCGAAACGCGCCGCGAACGGCGACCGGCCGTGGACCGCGATGTTGTTGTCGACGACGAGGAGATCTCCGGGCTCGAGCACGACCGAGGTCTTGATCTCCTCGATCAGGTCGCGCAGTCGGCCCAGCACGTCGTCTGCCACCTCGTCGGTCCCGACGGTGAGGTCGGCATCGAAGATGAACGTCGGCTCGCAACGGGTGCCGGTGATCAACGGCCGCGCCGCACCGAGTTCATTGACGCGGCCATCGAGGAAGCTGGCGTCGACCGCCGTGCGAAAGCGCGCCTCGAACATCACGTCGATGACGTGATCGGGGAGTCGGTCCATCAGCTCGTGAATCGACACGAGCGTGGTGTGCGCCGAGGGGTCGCCGCGAAGGCAGAGCAGCAAGAGGTAACGCGGGCGAAAGGGGTGAAAGGCGGTCTCCGTGTGGAACATCAGGTTCGAGCGCGACGAGGTCGATGTCTGGCGGTCAGCATCGGTCTGGGTCGGCACGATGTTCTGGACGATGCGGCCACCATGTTCTGGGACGTAGCCGACCGGCTGCCCGAGGCGCCGCGCGACGGTCAGCAGCGTGAGCTCGGTCGCGAGATCCTTGGCGACCGGCGATTCGGGTGTGGCCGGCGTCGGTGGGAGCTCTCCGATCGGTGCGTTGCGGATGAGCAGTGCACCCGAACGGTGTGACTCGGATGCAAAGCGGACGATCGCATCGTCGACCTCGAGGGGAAGATCGCGGGCGCCGAGCGCAGCTCGCCGGACCAAGTCTTCGTCGAGTCGATCGCTCGGGGCCGCGTGCAGCGCCCAGCCCGAGGCGTCGACGGATGCTGGCGCGCAGTGGACGGTGGGTGCGCTCGTCGTGGTCATCGTTGCCTCCTTCGGTCGTGGACACGTTCCACCGGAATGAAACAGGTGTTCCAAGTCTAGCAGCAGGTTGGAACATCGTGAATCATCGCCGATCGCTCCCGTCCCCTGGATCCGTTCGCTCACCGTGGCCGGCCTCGCTACGGTGGCGGCTTCATGGAGGTCGAGCGGCGTCTGCGCGAACGAGCTGATCGCTTGACGCCATCCGAGCGCCGCATCGCCGAGACGATCCTCGCCGGCCCCGAGGTGGTTGCGTTCGGCACGGTGGCCGACCTCGCCGCAGCCGCCGATGCCGGTACCGCAACGGTGGTGAGATTCGCGACGAAGCTCGGCTTCGACGGGTACTCGCAACTGCAGGCATCGATTCGCCACGACCTGACCGGGCAGTTGCGGCCGGCGGTCGAACGTATCCGTGACGCCCCGGCGACAGGAGGCGCAGCGCTCCTCGCGCGCCATCTCGCAGCGGAGGTCTCCAATGTGCAGGCCACCCTCGAGGCGGTTGACACCTCCATGCTCGGCGGAGCGGTGGCACTGCTCGCCGACACGTCGCGTCCGGTGCTCGTGCTCTCGGGGGTGGCGTCCCGAGGCGTTGCGATGCAGTTCGTCGGCGATCTCGAGCAGCTGCGGCCGACCTGCCGTCTGCTCGACGGCAATCCGATCGACATCGTGCGCACGCTCGCACTCGTCGGCGCTGAAGCGACGGTGGTCGCGATGGACCTGCGCCGGTACGAACGATGGCTGGTCGACGCGCAGCGAGAAGCGTTGGCGAACGGTGCCTCGGTCGTTGCGATCACCGACAGTGTGTTGTCACCGCTCGCCCGTGCTGCGGATCACACGTTCGTGATCGAGGCAGCCTCGGCCGGCCCGTTCGACAGCCACGTCGGAACCCTCGCGTTGCTCGATCTTCTCGTCGCCGACGTGGCGACCGCGCTGCGGGCGAGTGCGACGGGGCGACTCGACCGACTCGAAGCGGCGTGGCAGCGAGCCGGAGCGCTCTCCGACGACTGACCGGTGCGTGCCGCCTGACGGCTGAGTTCGTGCTCGACGGGTAGCGTCTCGGCGATGAGCGAACTCCGGGTGGCGGCCCTCCAGATGGCGATGGTCGACGACATCGACGCGAAC
This sequence comes from Ilumatobacteraceae bacterium, assembly GCA_041742555.1. Classification (GTDB taxonomy): domain Bacteria; phylum Actinomycetota; class Acidimicrobiia; order Acidimicrobiales; family Ilumatobacteraceae; genus Sva-07. The sequence goes on along the minus strand of JBGSII010000362.1, from coordinate 5,694 downwards.
GTCGCGACCGCCGAGCGTCTGGTGCGCGCTGCTGCTGCACAGGGTGCTCGGATCATCGTGATCCCGGAGTTGTTCGAGGGGCCGTACTTCTGCAAGGACCAGATGCCGGCACACCTCGATCGTGCACGTCCGCTCGACGGGCATCCGACGGTCGATCACTTCGCCGTCGTCGCTGCCGAACTCGACGTCGTGCTCCCGCTGAGCATCTACGAGCGCGCCGGCCAGGCACGCTTCAACACGGTCGTCGTCGTGGACGGTGACGGGTCACGACTCGGCCACTACCGCAAGAGCCACATCCCCGACGGCCCCGGGTACACCGAGAAGTACTACTTCAGCCCCGGCGATACCGGGTTCCGGGTCTGGAGAACCCGCCACGGCGCGATCGGTGTCGGTATCTGCTGGGACCAGTGGTTCCCGGAGGCGGCTCGCTCGATGGCGCTCCTCGGAGCCGAGGTGCTGCTGTATCCGACAGCGATCGGGAGTGAGCCGCCCGATCCGACGTGGGATTCGAGCGGGCATTGGCAGCGCGTGATGCAGGGCCACGCCGGTGCGAACCTCATGCCGGTGGTGGCGGCGAATCGCATCGGCCGAGAGGTCGGCACGACCTGCGAGATCACCTTCTACGGGTCGTCGTTCATCGCCGACCACACCGGAGCGAAGATCGCCGAGGCCGGACGCGAGGACGAGGCGGTCCTCGTCGCATCCTTCGACCGCGAGCAGCTCCGTACCCAGCGCGCTGCCTGGGGCCTGTTCCGCGACCGCCGCCCCGAGCTCTACGGCCCCATCGTCACGCTCGACGGCCAGCACAGGATCCACGGCTGACCCATGCCAGCGATGAGCGAAAGGTGCCGTATGCGGTCGGTTCGCTCATCGCTGCGGATGGGGGAGGCGTGACGCGACTGCCGGCTGAATGGGAGCGCCACGAGCGCACCGCGATGTGTTGGCCGGCGCGAGCGGACATGTGGGGCACGCTGTTGCCCGATGCCGAGGTCGCCCACGCGGAGGTGGCGAACACGATCGCGCGGTTCGAGCCGGTGACGATGCTGGCGCCGCCGCGCTCGCTCGAACGGGCTGGCTCGATGTGCGGATCCGGCGTCGAGGTGGTCGAGCAGGCGATCGACGACTCGTGGTTCCGCGATTCCGGACCGATCTACGTGGTGGACGACGACGGTCAGCGCGTGGCGACCGACTGGCTGTTCAACTCCTGGGGCGACAAGTTCCTGCCATACGCCGATGACGCCGCCGCCGCGGTCCGGTTCGCCGCTCGCCGGGGCGATCCGGTGCGCACGATCGACATGGTCTTCGAGGGCGGCTCGATCAGTGGCGACGGCGACGGCACGCTGGTGACCACGACGCAGTGCCTGATGCATCCGAACCGCAATCCCTCGATGACGCAGGTGGAGATCGAGGCGAGGTTGAGAACTGAACTCGGCGCCGAGCGAACGATCTGGTTACCCCATGGGCTCGCGCTCGACGACGACACCGACGGCCACGTCGACAACATCGCGGCGTTCGCAGCTCCGGGCCGGCTGGTGCTCCAGGGGTGTGACGATCCCGACGAGGCAGACTGGCTGCGACTCGACGTCGACCGCCGTGTCGCGCAGGGCGCGCTCGACGCTCGAGGCCGCGCCATCGAGGTCGTCACGGTGCCGGTACTGCCGTTCGCCGAGGTCGACCGGGGCAAGGGCATCGAACGCGTCGTCGTGCCGTACCTCAACTACTACCTCGGCAACGGGTTCGTCCTGATCCCGACGTGCGGTCATCGGGCCGATTCCGACATGGTCGCCCTGATCGCCGAACAGTATCCGGGTCGTGAGGCCGTGGCCCTCGATGTCGGCGCGATCCTCGCGGCCGGTGGCGGCGGCATCCACTGCATCACGCAACACGTCCCCACCTGATCGCCCTCGCCAGACCGAATCCGCCCACGTCGTGGTCTCCTGACCGGCCAGATCCGCGCATTGTTTCGGGCTGGGTGAGGTCGGCGGCCGTGGGTCAGGGTGTGACAGGCTGGTGGTCATCGAGTCGGTGCGGGTGGATCAGTGGTTGTGGTCGGTGCGGATGACCAAGACCCGCAGCGACGCTGCCGCCGCGTGCCGTGGCGGGCACGTCAAGGTGAACGGCAAGCCCGCCAAGCCGGCCACCGCGGTGAAGATCGGCGACCGGATCGAGGCCCGTCTCCACGACCGGGAACGGATCGTCGAGGTGACGACGCTGATCGCAAAGCGGGTGGGCGCCGCCGTCGCCGTCGACTGCTTCGTCGATCACAGCGCTCCGCCAGCCGTTCGCGAGCAGGAGATCCCCGTCTTCCAACGGGATCGGGGCGCCGGGCGACCGACCAAGCGCGACCGCCGCGAATTGGACCGGCTGCGCGGCCGACGTCGCTAGCGTGCCGGCGCGTGTCCGCGACCGACCCCGCCACCGAGCCGATCACGGACGAGCATCTTCATCCGGCCGTGCGCGGCGGTGTCGCCCTGTGGACCCTGTTCCTCGGATTCACGATGCTGATGGTCGGCAACGGATTGAACTTGGCGGTGCTCGGCGTTCGTATGGTCGACGAAGGATTCGCCGTGCGCATCAGCGGGGTCGTGATGGCGTGCTACTTCGCTGGGTTCCTGCTGGGGCCGGTCCTCGTCGTGCGGTGGCTGTCGGGCGTCGGCCACATCCGCGTCTTCGCCAGTCTGGCGTCGATCGCATCGTGCGTCGTGTTGCTCCACTTCGTGTGGGTGAATCCGGTCAGTTGGGGTCTGCTGCGATTCGTGTTCGGCTTCTGCATGGCCGGGCTGTACGTCGTTGTCGAGTCGTGGTTGAACGACGCGTCGACGCAGCGCACGAGAGGTCGGACACTTGCCGTCTACATGATCGCGTCGATGGGCGGGCTCGGGCTCGGGCAACTGCTGATCGCCACCGGCGACCCCGATGGCGCCGCACTGGTCATCGTCGCGTCGATCCTCGTGTCGATGTCCTTCGTCCCGTTCGCGCTCGCCGCGACCACCGAGGCACCGACCGTCCGCGCGTCGTCGAAGATGAAGATGCGTCAGTTCTTCCACACCGCGCCCACGGGGATGGTGGGCACCTTCTTCGTCGGAGCATCGCACGGGGTCCTGTTCGGCCTGAGCGCGGTCTATGCCACGCGCGCCGGATTCAGCCCGCGAATGACCGCTGCGTTCCTCGCGCTGCCGGCACTCGGCGCACTCGCGTTCCAGTGGCCGCTCGGATGGGCGTCGGACCGGCTCGCGCGCCGGGGTGTCATCTTCGCGGTTGCCGTCGCAGCAGCGTCGATCGCCGCGCTCCTCGCGGTGATTCCGTCGGGCGCCGACACAGCATTGCCGATGATGTTCGTGCTCGGCGGGCTCACGTTTCCGCTGTACTCGTTGTTGCTGTCGCACACACTCGACCGCTCAGGACCGGCCCTGGCGATGGGGGCGAGTGGCACGTCGCTGCGTGTCAACGGCACCGGCGCTGTCCTGGGGCCGATTGCCGCTGGGGTGATCATGACGTCGTTCGGCGAGACCGCGTTCTTCTGGTGCCTCGTCGCGACCCACGGATCGATCGCGGTGTACGTCGCGTACCGATTGGTTGCCGAGGATGCGATACCTGTGAGCCGACAGGGCCCGTTCGTGCCGATGCCGGCGCGGGCCACCGAGGTCGCAGTGCGCCTGGCATCGATCACGCGCCGTCGTTGACACGAGTCGTGTTCGCTCTCAGAGTTCTCACAACATCGTCGATCACGATGATCCATGTCATCACGACACCTCACCGAACAACTTCTCCCCAAGGCGGTATGACATGAAGATCACCAGCACCCTGAAGCGAACCCTCTGCGTCACGCTCGTCGCCGGTACGGCAGCGCTCGCGATCGGCACCACGTCGGTGCAGGCCCAGGAGTCGGGCGTCGCGGCGACCAGCCGGCCCCGGATCGAGAAGGCCTGTGCCCGGATCCCGAACGCGCAGGCCCGGATCGATGCGGCCATCACCCGGATCAACGGCGCGGCCGACGTCCGCGGCTCGCTCGCCTGGCTCGACACGTTGATCCAGAAGGCGACCGACGCAGGACGGACCGATCTCGCGACTGCGCTGACCAACCGCAAAGCGGTCCGTGAAGCATCGCTCTCCGTGCTCGAGCAGCGCCGGGCGAATCTCGTCGAGTTCGAGGCGCTGTGCGACAAGGCGCTCGCTTCCTGATCGGTCCGCTGGTCGGGGTGGCGGTGGTCTCCGTCGCCCTGGCCGGATGCGGATCCTCCAGCAGCGACGTCGATTCGGTCGTGAGTCCCCCGACGACCGCGGCCACGGCGATCTCCGACATCGATTCGGTCACGACGGCCGAGAGCACCACCTCGACCACCGTCGAGGCGACGTCGACGACGATGCCGCCAACGTCGGCGGCGCCGACCCCGGCGCCCAACCCGGCGCCCACGACTGCTCCCCCGGTGCCGCAGACCACCCCGGTACCGAGTCCTCCAGCGATGTCCGCGCAGGAGCTCGCAGCACTCGAGGCAGAACTCACCCAAATCGACGCGATCCTGGCCGAACTCAGCCAGAACTTCGCGGCGGACTGAACTCTCAACCATGGTCGAACGGGGTTCTGGCGGTATCACCGGTGGAACCCCATCGGCCTGGTTGACTCGGAAGCGGTGAGCGAAGCAGCGATGCCCATGCACTCCGATCGCGTCCTGGTCGTCGAGGACGACGACGCTGTTCGTGCTGCGATCCACTCAGGCTTGGCGCTGAACGGCTTCGACGTCACGGTGGCGTCGGACGGCGAAACCGCCATCGAGTCGATCGTGTCCAAGCTCTACGACGTCGTCGTGCTCGACGTGGGTCTTCCCGGCATCTCGGGGATCGAGGTGTGCCAGCACCTGCGACGCCAGGAGATCGACATCCCGATCCTGATCCTGTCCGCCAGAGATCAGGTTGGTGACCGAGTCGCCGGCCTTCAGGCTGGTGCCGACGACTACCTCGTCAAGCCGTTCGACCTCAGTGAGCTGGTTGCGCGCATCGGGGCGCTCCTGCGCCGGTCGGTGCTCCGCCCGACCAGCACGGCAGTGCTCCGGCTCGGTGATCTGCGAATCGACGCGGATCGACGCAGCGCCTTCGTCGGCGACGACCTGCTCGATCTCACACGGCGGGAGTTCGATCTCCTGCTGGCCCTCGCGACGAACCCGGGTGTCGTGCTCTCGCGGCTGCGACTGCTCGAGCTCGTGTGGGGGTACGACTTCGATGTCGACACCAATGTCGTCGATGTCTTCGTCGGGTATCTGCGTCGCAAACTCAGCGCCGCTGGACTCCCTGCGCTGATCGCCACGGTCCGTGGCGTCGGCTTCGTGTTCGAGGTCCGATGAAGCTCGCGACGCGGACAGGATTGGCCGCACTCGGAGCGTCTGCACTCGCGATCGTCGTGCTCTCCAACGTGGTGGCAGCGCGGTTCGAGGGGGTGCTCCGCGAACGTGTCGACGACCGCCTCGACGAGCGGGCCGAACTGGCGGCGCCGATCCTCGTCGCCATCGGCGACCGTATCTCGGTGTCGGAGCTGAACGGCGTGATCGAGTCGGCGCGGGTGCTCACCGGAGTCGACACCGATGAGCTGCGAACCGTCGAGGTCGGTCCGCAGCCCGTTGGCGAGTTGCCGCCTGTCGCCGACCCCGGGGTCCGAACGGTCGAGGTCGGCGACGAGAGCTGGCGGCTCCTCGCTGTGGC
>JBGSII010000361.1:0-4779 GCA_041742555.1 Ilumatobacteraceae bacterium | reverse complement strand
CGGCTGGGATGCCACCGCCATCGACCGGGTGGCGGCGATGATCGAGGCCACCGAGCACCGTGCCACCGACGCGAGCGCCCTCGACAGCGCCGAGCCGCTGCCGACCGACACCGCCGTCCTCCTCGACGCGGATCTGGCGGTCCTCGGCGCCGACCCGGCCGGGTACTCGACCTACGCGGCGGGCGTACGCGGCGAGTACCGCCACCTCAGCGATGAGGAGTGGCGCGTCGGGCGGAGCGCCGTGCTCGAAGGGTTCCTGCGCCGCCCGTCGATCTACCTGACCGACACGGCCACCGCACTCTGGGAGCGTCGTGCCCGCGCCAACCTCACCGCCGAACTCGCCGAACTCGAAGTGTGACGAGTCGGCGGTGGTGAGCCGGATTCAAGGTGCCAGACGCAGGCGTCGTGCCTCGTCGAGCGCGGCGATGCCGTCGCCCGACACGACGCCGATCCACTCGCCGACCCACTTCACTGGTGAACCACACTTCCTCGGCCTGTGTCCTCGAGTCAGGCAACAGACCCCTACGGCTTGCTCTGGGAACCGTCCGGAAGGGTGGGACGAGTTCGACGTTCGACGGGATCGGAACCGCCGTCACCACGCAACGACCGAGCCGAATCGCCCGGGTCGCGCTCGCTCGACCGAGTCCAATTCGGGGGTGTTGCGAGGATCGTTGGCCGGGCTCCCCTGCGCGTCCGCGGACGCCTCGTGCCGCTCACGCGGACCTCGAGCCCGCACGAGGCGCGGGCGGCGTCATAGCATCAGGCGCCCATATCGGGCACTCGGGGCTACTCTCCCCGCCCCCGCCCCCGCCCCGGCCCCGGCGATCGGGACGGTCCGGGTGGGTTCTCGTGAACTCGTGTCACAACTATTCCGACACGAGTTCACGAGAACGCTGGCCAGCACGAGACATCTCCGAGGTGACGGCAGCAGACGCGTCCAGCTGGCGGATCCGCTGGGTGATCGGCTTCTGGTTGAGGAGAAGACTGGCGAGCCGGTGGAAGTCCGCCCCGAGCCGTGGCGGGCCGCAGTGCCACGAACTCGCGAGGTCGCGGCACGTGTGCAAGCCCGCAAGTGGTTGATCGGTACGGTCATGCTGTGATCCTGCCTTGCGTCGGACTCGTCGTGTTCGGGTTGCTCGTGGCGGGGTGCACGGGCGGGGACAGTGTCGTGTCGAGCGACACCACCTCGGGCGGGGACGATGCGTCGGCGGTGTCGGTTGAGAGATCGTCGATGACCACGGGTGGGAGTGCTTGCGAGTGGCTCAGCGTGGACACGGTTGAGTGGGCGGTGGCGGCCGCCGTCGCTGAGCCACCTGTGGAGCCCACTGAGGATGTGTGGTCGTGTATTTGGCGCGGCAGCGATGCCGAGTTGTCGATTCGATTCGATCGCTTCGCGAACTCAGGCCGGAGCGTCGAGGCGGAGCTGGGCAGGATCGGAGGGTACGCGTATGGAGGCCTCGCGACTGAACGCCTCGTGACCGTCGAAGGATTGCGGGGAGCGTTTCAGCGTCCGGGCGTCTGGTACGGCGAGACGCCGCTGCAGCAGTACGGAATGATGACGATCCGGCTCACCCACCTTGACCGCACCGAGCCCGATCTCGTCGGGTTCGAAGCGGTTGTCGCAGCGGTCATCGAGGACGTGACCGCCACAGACCCTGCCGTTCCGGGGTGAAACCGACGCGGGCATGCTCGATGACCGCAGCTCATGACGCGACCGCTGCAACCCGAGGCTCGACGCCGATCCACCCACCCGGGTACGGCCCAAGCCGCAGACCGCACTCTCTCTGTCCCGAACCCGGCGTTCGGGACCGCTGACGACGGAGTCCACGAGTAGGAGATCGGAGACACTTCCAGATCAGGCTTGCGGAGTGCGTCCCATTCCGTGCAATCTGCTCGGGCGTGTAGAGGCCTCGGCGCCACGATCATGCACCGATGGCCGACGACGCCCGAGGAGAGACCGCCATGACAATCGACCTGCCGAAGGTGATCGAGACGTATCAACGCGCGCACGACCAGCGCGATGTCGACACCGCGTTGGCGACGTTCGGAGCCGAGGCCACTGTCGTTGACGACGGCCGCACGCACACCGGCACTGACGAGATCCGGTGGTGGCTCGACAACGCCGCCAGCGAGTACACGTACACTCGGACCCTGACTGGCATTGAGGACGCGGGCGACGACAGCTACATCGTGTCGAACCATCTGTCGGGCAACTTCCCGGGCGGCGAAGCCGATCTGCGGTACCGGTTTCGACTTGAACACGGCCTCATCCACCGACTGGAGATCGCCCCATGACCCGGCGTCCGGGAACTGCGGGTTGAAGCGCCGGGCTTCCGGCCCGGACGATTCTCGCGTCGGGAGATTCAGAGCAGAACGATGAGCGTGACGACGACGGCGAGGACGGCCGAGAGGACGGCCAGTCCGGCCGACAGCGGGTTCCACATCGAATCCGCGGGAGGATCGTGAAGCGGTTGAGCAACAGCCGATTCCGGCAGCGCCGGCTGCGCTTCGATCACATCTGGCGGTGCCGGCGGTTCTGGCAGTTCGAGTTCGCGGCCACAGCGTCTGCAGACGACCTCCGACAGCGGGTTCAATTCATGACACTCCCAACATTCTCTCGAGGGGAGTTGACCTCGCCCCGAGACGCCGGCGATCTCGAGAGGCAACTCCCCCAGGTTGTGTCGGGGACTCAGCCCGCCGGGGGCCCTGGACGCCCGTGTGGGTGTGAGGTGATCAGGATGATCCCGAAGCTGGTCGAGGTCGCCGTGGCCTGGCAAGGCAGCGATTTCCACGCCGCTGAACGCGCCCGGCGCAGACCGATCAGGCCGTTGCGATCTCGCTCGACCCGGCGATCTCGTCGACGGGAAGTCCGAGCTCGATCTCGAGTTGCACCGACCGCTCGATCAACGCGTAGCCGATGGTCGTCGCGAGCGTGATGGCGCCCATCACGACGATCGCGTTGCGCAGCCCGATCGCCTCCGCGAGCAACCCGAGCGGTGCGGCGGCGATGCCGAAACCCGCGAAGCTCAACATCATCAACGATTGCACCCGCCCCTGGTGCGTGTTGCCGGTCATGTTCAACGCGATCGAGTTGGACAACGACTGGTAGCCCGTCGTCCCCGCCCCGACGAACACCACTGCGACGATCGCAACGGCGAACACCGGCGACACACCGAGCGCGATCACGCCGGCGCCGAACACCAGACCGGAGGCGACCATCAGCCGCCACACCCCGGCGCCATCGGCACGGCTCGCCAGTGGTACGGCGACCGCAACGGCACCGACCGAGCTGGCCGACATGATGACGCCGACCCATCCATCGCCGAGGTCGAAGTCGCCCTTGACCAGCGCCGGGATGAACGCCACGTAGTTGAACCCGAACATGATGATGACGAACGAGCTGACGACGAGGCGCCGGAGGTGCGGGCGCGCCGTGACGTATCTGATGCCGTCGACGATCTCGGCCAGAGGATTCGCCGTCGACGTGGCCCGCGGCGCCGAGCCGGGCGGGCAGCGCAGCAGGAGCAGGAACGACAGCACCGAGAACACGGCTGCGACGACATAGGCGCCGCCGATGCCGATGAACACCACGCCCGCCAGCGCTCCGGCGAACGCCGGCGCCACCACGCGAGTTCCGTTCATGCTGAGCATCGACAACGTGATCGCGTTGCCGAGCTGTTCACGTCCGATGATCTCCGACGTGAACGCGACGCGCGTCGGGCCCAGGAAGCCGAACGCCACCCCCTGGATCACCGCTGCAACGAGCAACATCCAGAACTCGACGGTGTCGGTGAGCACCACGACCCCGAGGCCGACCGCCGCGATCAGGATCGCTCCCTGGCTCACGATGAGCACCCTGCGTTTCGGCAAGCGGTCGGCGGCGACCCCGCCGAGCGGTGTCGCCACGAGCAGGGCGATGCCGAAGCACAGGTAGACGAGCCCGAGGGCGCCCTCTCGTTCGGTCAGGTCCCACGCCAGCACACCGCGCAGCAGGAACTGCATTTGCACCGACATGAACGAGAACGTGCCGGCCCACCACAGCTTGCGGTAGTCCGGGTTCTGGAGCGACGCGAAGGAACGCTCGAACCGCGACATCTCCCTACCCTGCCCGATCGGTCACCGATTCGCACGACTGGCCGATCACACCCGGGGGCTGCCCTGGCGTGATCGATCCCTCGTGTTCAGGACCTGACGACGCCTTGCTGCAACGCCATCGCCCTGACGGCCTCTGCCACGGCCTCGGCGACGCCGGGCTCGAACGCTCCCGGGATGATGCGCTCCGCGACCGGGTCGGCAACGAGGGCTGCCAACGCGTCGGCCGCGGCCCGCTTGATCTCGATCGTGCACCGTGTTGCTTGGACGTCGAGGAGACCGCGGAAGACTCCGGGAAAGGCGAGCACGTTGTTGATCTGGTTCGGGTAGTCGCTTCGGCCGGTGGCGATGACGGCAACGTTCGGCGGCATCAGCTCGGGCATCACCTCCGGCGTCGGGTTGGCCATCGCGAACACGATCGCGTCGTCGGCCATTTCGGCGAGCCACTCGGGCTCGATGATGCCCGGACCGGAGAGCCCGAGCAGGACGTCGGCGCCCTGGAGCGCCTCGCGCACTCCCCCGCGCCGGTCGTCGCAGTTGCCGTTGTCGACGAACCACTGCTTGGTCGGCGTGAGGTTCGCGCGCTCGCGGTGCAGGATCCCGGTGCTGTCGACGCCGATGATGTCACCGGTGCCGTCCTGCCCGACGCGGGCATCGTGGAGCAACTCGGCGACTGCGACTCCCGCC
>JBGSII010000360.1:0-1927 GCA_041742555.1 Ilumatobacteraceae bacterium | reverse complement strand
GGCGGTCGGCGGCGCAATGCCAGCCGCCGACTCGGCGTCGAACACGACCGGGCTCGCCTCGATCACGTTGACGACGACCGGAGCAGTCGTGGGAGCAACGTCGATGACCGGCGGCGGTGCCCAGTCGAGTTGCTCCGCGGCACGCTGCTCGACGGGCAAGGGGGGCAACGGCGGCGACAACTCGCTGTGACCGTTCGGCGACAGCGTCGCCGCGACCCTGGAACTCCGGTCCTGGCGCACCGATCGTGGCCCGTCGAGCGATGCCAGCAACGAACGGAACTCCTCGACGCGATCGAGTGGGACGGACACACCGAAGTCCGCGATGCCGGGCACGACGAGAATGGTCCATGGCTCGTCCGCACCGTGGATGACCGCGGTGAGATCGGCGAGCATCCACGACCAGTCGAAGTCGCCGTCGACCGCCTCGATCCGGGTCGCCGACACCGTGATCGTGGCGTCGTGCAGCGGTGCCACCAGCGCGCCGACGCGCTGGGGGTCGCCGCTGACGAGTTGCACCACCATCGACTTCGGGAACACTGCCAATTGGGCGGAGTCGACTCCGCTCACCGTCGCGCTGGACGGCGAGGTCTCGACGGGCGGAGTGGGGAGTTCATCTGGTGTCATAAGAGATTGGGGAGCAATCGGGCGACCTCGCCGGAGGTCGCGAGGCCGACGAGGAGCAGTGGCGGGAGAAAGACGATCCATGTCTGAGGGCGTCCCCAGCGGTGCCACGCCCACACTGCGCCGACCGACAGCAGGATCATGGCTTGCATCCACAACGCGAGCGCCCAGAGTGTGGAGGTGTCAGCGCCCATGAACTGTTCGGATGCGGGAAGCGCCGCTGCGGTGACCAACGGGACTGGCCCGCCGACGGGGGTGCCGATGATCTCGGCGTCGACTCGCAACACGTCGTCGGGCAGGTACGGTCGACCGTCGGCGGTCGCCAGCAGCAGCCGCGACGAACCTGGCTCGGGCGGCGGCGGTGCAGGATCACCCTTGCGACGGATCCCGATCACCTCGTACTCGAACCGGCCCTGGCCGGTGGTGGCGATGATCTCGTCACCCTCCTCCAGCTGGCCGATCTTCGCAAACGGCCCTCCGAACGCGGCTCGGCGCGCCATGATCACGCTGACGCCGATCTGACCCGGCAACACGGTGTCTCGGCGGTGACCCGGGCCCGAGAAGAGCAGGCTGGGGGTCGTCCCCTCGCCGACCACCTGTTCCACCCCGATCTCGGGGATCTCGAGGTACGCGACCGGAGCTCCGGGCTCGAGGACTCGGTTCTGGTTGTCGGTCGGCCCGGCCGGAGCAACGCCGTTGGCCAGCTGGGCTCGAAAGCGGTCGAACAACCGCTCCTGCGCCGCGGACTGCTGCAACGAGCCGAGCACGACGAGCTGGAGGAACAGCATGAACGAGAGCACGAAGACCATGATGAGGACCACTCGTGCCAGCTGGCGTCCTGGGCTGAGCGGCGGAATCGGCCCGCTCGCCGATGACTGGGTGTCCTCTGGCGCGGTCGACACCTCAGGGGGCGGCAACGGCTCACGGGCCGACGTTCGCGACGATCTCGACCACCGGCGGATGCCGGACGCCGCGGTCGTCGTGGCGGTCATCCGCCGGCCTGGATCACCTTCGGCTTGCGACCCAGCAGGATCGCGATGCGGCCGAAGACGAGCAGCAGGATGCCCCAGACGATGACCGATGTCGTCGAGGACCCGCTCGCCGGGAGGGTCCCCGTCGACGTCCCCGTCGACGTGGTGGACGTGATGGTGAACGTCACCGTACGGGTGCCGCTGTTGGGACCGGTCGACGTCACCGTGTAGGTACCCGCCGCCGTCGGCGCAGCGGTGAAGGTCACCGTCGCCGTGCCGACGGACTGCGTCTGCTGCGGCCGCACGAGCCCCGCGACCGGGACGGCACAGGTCGC
>JBGSII010000359.1:0-1600 GCA_041742555.1 Ilumatobacteraceae bacterium | reverse complement strand
GGGGGCCGGGGCGGTGTGGGGCCTCGCGCAGTCCGCAGCGGGATTCTGGGATGCGTCGATCCGCCGCGCCGGTTTCGGGGACCCCGACGGCGGCGATGCGCTCGGCGACATCCTCTTCGATGCGATCCTCGCCAACCCGTCGGGAATCACGTTCTCCGTCGACGACTACGACGAGACGATGCGACGAATCGCCACACCCGATGGTCGGATCAATCTCGTCATCGACACGCTGCTGGAGGAGTTCGATGCGCTCGCCGATGAAGCTCCGATCGAGGTGTCCGACGCCTTTCCGCTGGTGCTGTCGGCGGGGGAACGTCGATCCTCGACGGCGAACACGATCTACCGGGACCCTGCCTGGCGGAAGAGCGATCAGCACGGCGCGCTGCGCATCTCGCCCAGCGACGCCGGGCGGCTCGGACTCGCGACGGGCGACCGGGCCAAGGTGTCGACCAAGCGAGGCGCCGCGATCGCCGTGGTCGACGTCACCGACTCGATGCGGGAAGGGCACATCTCCCTCCCCAACGGATTGGGGCTCGGCCACAACGGCGATCGATCCGACGCCGTTGGCATTGCTCCGAACGAACTCACCGCAACCGAGGATCGAGACCCACACGCCGGCACGCCGTTCCACAAGCACGTCCGCGCCCGGGTCGAGGCCCTGGCGACGTGAGGCGAACCCGCTTCGACGACTGGCCCTGCCCGATCGCCAGGACCACGGATCTCATCGGCGACTGGTGGACGCCGCTCGTCATGCGCGAGGCGTTCCTCGGCCGACGTCGATTCGAGGAGTTCCAGACAGCGCTCGACGTGCCGCGAGCGGTGCTGACGGCGCGCCTCAAGCGACTGTGCGACGAGGGGATGCTCGAGCGAGTGGAGTACCAGACGAATCCGCCCCGGTACGAGTACCGGCTCACCCGCAAGGGGAGCGAGTTCTGGAACGTCCTCGCCGCGATGTGGCGATGGGGCAGCGACTGGCTGTGGCCCGACGGTGACGGCCCGCCGGTGGAGCTCGAGGACCGCGTGACCGGTGAGGTCATCCGGCCCGTGGTCGTGGACGAACGGACGGGCCGTCCGCTGGAGCTGCGCCAGATGCGTGTTGGTCGGCGTCAGCGGGACTCGCCGGTGGCGACCGGCCGAGCGGGGTCGGCGATCCAACCCGACCACGACCCGACATAGACGCGCGGGAGTCCGAGTCCCGCCTGTTCCATGGCGAGCGCGTTGTGGCATGCCGTGACGCCGGAGCCGCAGTAGACGATCGGCCGGTCGTCGTCGCCGACCATCGGGGCGAACCGTGAGCGGAGCTCGTCAGCCGGCCGGAACCGGCCGTCGGCGCCGAGGTTGACGCCGAACAGCAGATTGATCGCGCCGGGCACGTGACCGGCGACGGGATCGATCGGCTCGATCTCACCGGCGTAGCGCGCTGGGTCGCGACTGTCGATCACGACGCCTCCATCGGCGATGTGGCGCTCGACGTCGTCGGCGTCGGCGAGCGCTGCTGCCGGCCAGTGGATGACAGCACGCTGGGTGGCTTCCCAGGTGGCAGGCTCGTTCGTGGCCTCCCCGCCGTCCGCTTCCCATGCGGCGATGCCGCCGTCGAGCA
>JBGSII010000358.1:0-10824 GCA_041742555.1 Ilumatobacteraceae bacterium | reverse complement strand
GCTCGCGATCGGGGTCGGCGCCGTGGTCGCGCTGATCGTCTGGCCGCCGATCTACCGTCAGACAATGGCGTTGATCGGACGGCTGAGCGTGCGCAACCGGGTCGGCCTGCTCCCACCCGTGCTCGAGGCACGATCGTCGCTCGTCGCCGCCGTCCGTGAGAGTCTCGGGAGCGATGATGCTCACTCCTGACGACAACCCTGTCTCTCCGGACCCGACCCGAAAAGACGAGGTTGTCGCTGCGGTTGCCGGCGACGAGATTCCCGAGGTACCGAGGCCGAGCATCCGCAAGATCGTGTTCCGGATCGTCTTCATCGTCGCGGCGCTCGGCATCTCGGCGTGGATTCTCCTGCGGACCTTCGAGGATCTCGACCTCGACGAGATCCTCGACGCCGCCCGGTCGCTCAACGACGCAGAGATCATCTCGCTGTTGAGCATGTGGATCCTGTGGATCGCGACCCAGGGCCTGCTGACCGCTTCGATGGTGCCGGGGCTGGCGGTTCGCCACGGCATCGTGGCGTTCCTCGGCCCGGCGTCGATCACCTCGGTGGTGCCGGGCCCGAGCGATCTCCCGATCCGCTACCGGATGCTGACGTCGTGGGGCCACACGACCGGTGAGGCGACGCTCGCCGTTGCCGCGGGCGGCATCTTCAGCATCGGCGTCAAACTCCTGCTCCCGGTGATCGCCGCAATCGGTTTGGTTGTCACCGATGCACCGCTGAGCGACACCCTGCAGACCGTCGTCACGATCTGCATGATCGTCGGTCTGGGCGTGGTCGTGCTGGCGTTCGTGCTCGGCTCGGAGAAACGCACCGAACAGGCAGGCCGCTTCATCGCCCCGGTGTGGTCGAGGGTGCTGCGACTGCTCCGCAAGCCCACACCGGAGGATCTACCCACCCAGATGGTGGACGCTCGCGCGAGGGCGGTGCAGACGCTTCGCGACCGATGGCTCGTCGCGACCTGGGCGACGGTGTTGACCACCGCGGCGAAGTTCGCATTGCTGCTGATGTGCCTGCGGTTCACCGGGGTCAGCGAGACCGAACTTCCGTGGACCCAGGTGTTCGTCGTGTTCGCATTGGTGCAGGGCCTCACCGTGTTCCCGATCACCGCGGGCGATGCGGGTGTCAGCGAGATCGCCTACATCGGCATGCTGACCGCGGCGGCGGGCGAGCAGTTCGTCAACCAGATCACCGCGGCCGTGCTCATCTTCCGGGTGCTCACCTGGCTGTCGATCATCCCCGTCGGCCTCGGCGCACTCGGCTTCTGGAAGCTCCAACTCCGCCGCGACGACCACCCCCGGGCTCGGGCCGCGGCCTGATCACGACAAGGGCCGATTGCAGCAGGGGTCAGACCCCTGCTGCAATCGTTCACTCCTCGTACTCGAATTGGACCGCAACGCGTTCGGCCGCGAGTCCGGTGATGTGCTCGGCGATGAACCGCTGGTGCTCTGGATGATCGCGGTAGGTCGCGAAGTCGTCGCCGGTCGCGAACTCGGCGGTGATCGCATAGTGGTAGTTGGTCGGAGCGAGCCCGAGGTCGGCGCCGTGGCGGTACGTGACAATCTCGGGAATCGCACCGGGAAGCGCATCGAGCGCCGTGGCCATCTCGGCGAGTTGGTGCTCGTCGACCGAGTCGTCCCAACGGAACATGACGACGTGGCGGATCATCGCGCGCTCACAGCCCGATCGACTTGGCGATGATCGTCTTCATCACTTCGTTGGTGCCGCCGTAGATCGACGTCACGCGAGCGTCGACGTAGGCCCGAGCGATCGGGTACTCGGTCATGTAGCCGTAGCCGCCGAACAGCTGGAGACACCGATCGACGACACGGTTCTGCAGGTCCGTGCACCAGTACTTGGCTTGCGCCGCCATCGCCGGCGTGAGTTGCTTGGCGTTGAGTTGCAGGATGCACTGGTCGACGTAGGCCTGGGTGACGTCGATCTCGGTCGCCACCTCGGCGAGGACGAACTTGGTGTTCTGGAACGTGCCGATCGACTTGCCGAACGCGGTGCGCTCACCGACGTACTCGAGCGTCCAGCCGAGCGCCGCCCGAGCGGCGGACACCCCTGCGATGGCGATCGACAGCCGCTCCTGAGCCAGGTTCGCGGCAAGGTAGGTGAAGCCCTTGCCCTCGTCGCCGAGGCGGTTGGTGACCGGGACGCGAACGTCGTTGAAGAACAGTTCGGCGGTGTCCTGGCTGTGCATGCCGATCTTGTCGAGATTGCGGCCCCGCTCGAACCCCTCCATCCCCCGCTCGAGCACCAGGAGCGACAATCCGGCGTGGCGCTCGCTCGGATCGGTCTTCGCGGCAACGATCACGAGGTCGGAGTTGATGCCGTTGGTGATGAATGTCTTGGAGCCGTTGACGACGTACTCGTCGCCGTCGCGGATCGCCGTGGTCGCAATGCTGGCGAGGTCGGACCCGGTGCCGGGTTCCGTCATCGCGACCGCGGTGATCAACTCGCCCGACGCGATGCCGGGCATCCAGCGCTCCGCCTGTTCGTCGGTGCAGTACTCGATGAAGTACGGGGTGCAGATGTCGTTGTGGAGTGTGAGGCCGAGCCCAGCTCCGCCGATGCCCGCTGCGTTGAACTCCTCGCTGAGGATCGCATTGAAGCGGAAGTCGTCGGTGCCTCCACCGCCGTACTGCTCGGGGATCGCCATGCCGACGAAGCCGTACTGCCCGGCGGCGGCGTACATCTCCCGCGGGGCAATGCCCGCCTCCTCCCATTCGAGGTAGTGCGGCGACACCTCCTTCGCGACGAACGATGCGAAGGATTCGCGGAAGGCCTCGTGGTCGGCGTCGTACAGCGTGCGCATCCCCCCAGGTTACGTTTGCGCACGGAATTGGATGACCCGTCCCGGCCGAATCTGCACACAAACGTCCAGGTGCTGGGGGCGACCTCAATGGTGGTCGATGCGCAGCGGTTCGAACTCGATGACGTCGGGTGCCACGAGCTCGGGGTTGCGCGGGCGCTGGGGGCCCTCGTGCCGGGGCCGGCGTCGTCGCCACCACGACGACGACCTGTCGTCGGCGTCGCCGAGCCGATCGATCTCGGAGCGGATGCGAGCGACCTCGTCCGGCCCGACGAGGCGGTGCGCCACGAGCAGCGCGACGTGCAACGCCGTGATCTCGCCTTCGCAGGTGATCACGTTGCCGATCTCGACGATGCGCTCGGTCGAGGCAGTTGATCCGTAGCGGTGGAGCAGATCGCCGGCGAGCCAGTGCGTGGCGGCCGCCCGCTCGTCGAGCAGTCCAGCAGCAGCCACGACCACCGTGCCGGTCGAACTGGCCGCCATCCATCGACACCGCGGCGCAACGACATGCAGCCACCGGCGAAGTGCGACGTCCTCCGCAGCGCGTGCGCAGCCGAGCCCTCCCGGGACCAGGACGACGTCGGGATCGAGAACCTGGTCGTAGCGACGGTCGACCGTGGTGCCGCCGCCCGGTCCCTCGACGCGGCCGATGTGGTCCCCGACGCCGAGGATCTCGATGTCGACCATCCGCTCGAACACGAGCGTGAATGCCTCACTCTCGTTCGCCGACACCCCCTGGTACGCAGCACGCGCCACCTGCACCGACGCATCCTCCCACACCGCTGCGGCCCCTGCACCGCCCCGAGTCCCCAGCCTTCGCAGCGTTCCCGCGATGGTGGGCCGGCGTCATCGAGCGGCGTGACGGATGCCGTCGAGCATCAATGAGGTCAACCGACGAACACGGGCGTGGGTGGGCAGCGGCTCGCGCTCCTGGATTGCGTCGATCAGATCGAGTTTCGGCCCGAGCACGACGAGCCCTTGCATGGCGGCCCAGCACAACTCGGACGCGAGGTCGACGTCGACGTCGAGGCCTTCCGCGTCCACCAGTTCGGCAACGGTGTCGCGCAGCACTGCGTGCGCGCTCATTCCGGCCTCCCGCAGGCGATCGTCGTCGGTGTCGACGACGTCGGTGCGGAACATCACCTGGCAATGCGCCGGATGCGCAACAGCCAGCGCGACATACGCCTCGCCCATCGCGATCAGCCGCTCGACAGGGTCGTCGTGCGCCGCGACCGCGGCGACTGTCTCGGTGCGGAGATGCTCGAACCCTTCCGTCGCGAGCGACGTGAGCAGGCCCCGCACATCGCCGAAGTGGTGCGCCGGGGCCGTGTGCGACACGCCGGCGCGCCGCGCCACCTCGCGAAGACTGAACCGGCCGAGACCCTCCTCGGCGATCACCTCGGCGGCGGAGCGGCGCAGCGCGTTCGGGAGGTCGCCGTGGTGGTAGCGGTCGGGTGTCACGCATGTCACTCTACCCACATATTGACACTGGAAAGATCGATCTTTACGGTGTCAACTTGTACCGCCGCTCGGCGGTACACCTCTCCGACACACCGCGAGGACCCGATGACCATCAGCGCTCCCCCGACAGCACCACCGCTCGACGACACCCTCCACCGGCGCCGCTGGGCGATCCTCGGCATCGTCTGCGTCGCTGTGTTCGTGACGGTGCTGGACGGCACGATCGTGAACATCGCACTGCCGACGCTGGCCGTCGACCTCGACGCCACCACCCGCCAACTGCAGTGGATCGTCGATGCCTACCTCCTGGTGTTCACCGGCCTGCTCCTCGCCGCCGGTGGGCTCGGCGATCGGTACGGCCGCAAGAAGATGCTCGTCGCAGGCCTCGCAGTCTTCGGGCTCACGTCGGCGTACGCCGGCTCGGTCGGGTCCGCGAGCGAGTTGATCGTCGGACGCGCGCTGATGGGTATCGGCGCGGCGCTGATCTTCCCGGCCACCCTGGCGATCATCACCAACGTGTTCTACGAGACCGCCGAACGGGCCAAGGCGATCGCCATCTGGAGCGCTGTCACCGGCGTCGCCGTTGCGGCAGGACCGATCTCCGGGGGCTGGCTGCTCGAACACTTCTGGTGGGGATCGATCTTCTACGTCAACGTGCCGATCGTGATCGCCGCCGTCATCGGCGTCGCGATCCTCGTCCCCGAGTCGAAGGAGGAGGGCGCGCCACGCCTCGACATCGGCGGCATCGTGCTGTCGATCGCGGCGATCACGACGCTGGTCTTCACCATCATCGAAGCGCCGGAATGGGGGTGGCTCGACCCGACGATCATCGCCGGTTTCGCGGTCAGCGCCGGCCTCCTCGTGGCGTTCGTGTTCTGGGAGTTGCGCCGGGAGCACCCGATGCTGCCCGTGTCGATCTTCCGCAACCTGCGCTTCAGTGCAGCAAGCGTCTCGGTCACGTCGGCGTTCTTCTCGCTGTTCGGTTTCATCTTCCTGATCACGCAGTACTTCCAACTGGTGAAGACCTACAGCCCGTTCGAGGCCGGCGTACGCACCTTGCCGGTGGCGTTCTCGATCGCCATCGCCTCGATCGTCGCGCCGCGGATCGTCCACCGCGTCGGTACGTCACGGGTCGTCTCGGCAGGTCTTGCGTCGATGTCGATCTCGTTCCTGTGGATCGGACTGTCGACCGACGTCGGCACGAGTTATCTGGTGATCGCAGGACAGATGGTGTTCATGGGCGTCGGGCTCGGACTCACCACGGCTCCCGCCACCGAGTCGATCATGGGCTCGCTGCCCAAGGCGAAGGCCGGCATCGGGTCCGCGGTCAACGACACCACTCGCGAACTCGGCGGCACGCTCGGCGTGGCGATCATCGGCAGCGTGTTCAGCTCGCTCTACATCGCATCGCTCGACGAGGCCGGCGGCGTCTTCGCGTCACTGCCTCCGGAACTTCGGGAATCGACGTCGGAGTCGGTCGCTGCCGCGGGCGTGGTCGCCCGCGGGCTCGGCGACCAGGCACCGGCGTTCCTCGCCCAGGTCAACGACGCGTTCCTCACCGGGATGCATGCGGCGTGCTTCGTGTGCGCTGGTGTGGCCTTCGCCGGTGCGGTCTTCGCCAACCGGTTCATCCCGGCGAGGGCCGAACCCTGACCGCCCAACCCACGTCAACACCCACGTTTGCGTAGCGATTCGGATGACCCGTCCCATCCGAATCGCGACACAAACGGCCGGGGGTGGAACTTGTACCGTGCAAACATGGGGACGAACACCGCGATCGACCGAGAGGCACTCCGACGCAGATACCGCGAGGAGCGCGACAAGCGGCTCCGCCCTGACGGCAACGACCAGTACATCGAGGTCACCGGGGTCTTCGAGCACTACGTCGACGATCCGTACGTGGAGCCGACCGACCGCGAACCACTGATCGACGAGGTGACGTTTGCGTTCATCGGGGGCGGGTTCGCAGGTCTGGTCACGGCGGCGAAGCTCCGTGACGCCGGCATCGACGACATCCGCATCATCGAGAAGGGCGGCGACTTCGGGGGCACCTGGTACTGGAACCGGTATCCCGGGGCGCAGTGCGACACCGCGGCCTTCGTCTATCTGCCGCTGCTCGAGGAGACCGGGCACATGCCGAGCGAGAAGTACACGCACGGACCAGAGATCCTCGACCACTCGCGCCGCATCGGCCGCCACTACGACCTGTACGACCGTGCGATCTTCTCCACGGAGGTCACCTCGCTCGACTGGGACGACGACGCACGCCGCTGGATCATCCGCACCAACCGCGGCGATGTGATGCGCGCCAAGTTCGTTGCGATGGGCACCGGGCCATTGCATCGGCCGAAACTGCCGGGCATCCCGGGCATCGACACCTATGCCGGTCACAGCTTCCACACGAGCCGCTGGGACTACGACCACACCGGCGGCGACGCGACCGGGGCGCCGCTCACCGGGCTCAGGGACAAGCGCGTCGGCATCATCGGCACCGGAGCCACCGCCGTACAGTGCGTCCCGCATCTCGCTCGGGCCGCCAAGGAGTTGTACGTGTTCCAGCGGACCCCGTCGTCGATCGACGTGCGCAACAACCACCCGATCGATCCCGACTGGTTCCGCGACCTCGAGCCGGGGTGGCAGGCCAAATGGCTGATGAACTTCACCACGCTCCAGACCGGTGGTTTCGCCGACGAGGACCTCGTCGAGGACGGCTGGACCGACATCTCCAAGCGCATCCGCGACAAGGTGCTCGCCAGCGGGAACGAGTTCACCCGGGAGACCTTCATCAAGGCATACGAAGACTCCGACGACGAGAAGATGACCGAGATCCGCGCCCGGGTCGACGCACTCGTGGCCGATGCCGACACCGCCGAGGCACTCAAGCCGTGGTACCGCCAACTGTGCAAGCGGCCGTGTTTCCACGACGAGTACCTCGACGCCTACAACGAGCCCGGCACCCACCTCGTCGACACAGATGGCAAGGGCGTCGAGCGGATCGACCAGACCGGGGTCTGGGCGAACGGGGAGCACTACGAGCTCGACTGCATCATCTACGCGTCGGGCTTCGAGGTGGGCACAGCGCTGACGCGCCGGTCCGGGTTCGAGACGACCGGTCGAGGCGGCGTCACGCTCACCGAACGGTGGGCCGACGGAATGCAGAGCCTGCACGGCATCCACGTTCACCGGTTCCCCAACCTGTTCATGGTCACCTTGAGCCAGGCCGCGAACCTGATCTCGAACGTCCCGCACAACTACCTCGAGTCGGGACTCACGATCGCGGCGATCGTTCGCCACGCGCTCGAGGTCGGCGCCGAGGAGGTCGAGGTGACCGCTGATGCGGAGCAGGCGTGGATCACCCGCCTCGAGGCCGGCGCCCAGATGCGGATGACGCAGATGCCCGACTGCACGCCCGGCTACTACAACAACGAGGGCCAGCCGGTCGAGGGGCGTCGAGCGGTGCTGAACTCGATGGCGTTCCCGGAGGGTCCGGTCGCCTACTTCCAGTACATCGGGCAGTGGCGTTCCACCGGCGACTTCACCGGACTGGAGTTCCGACCGTGAAGGTCGTCGTGGTCGGCGGCGGCGTCGCCGGGCTTGCGACGGCACTCCAGCTCGGCCGCGCCGGCCAGACGGTGACCGTGATCGAGCGTGACGACACGCCGATGCCCGCGACAGCGGACGAGGCGTTCGAGTGGAACCGTCGCGGTGCCCCACAGGTGCGCCACAGCCACGCGTTCCTCGCCCGATTGCGCAACCTGCTACGCGATCACCAGCCGGACATCCTGGACGCGCTGATCGCCGAAGGAGCCACCGAGATGCGATTCGGCGACGGCGTGCCGCCGGAGATGGAGTTCACTCCGCAGGAGGATGACGACGACCTGGTGATGATCGCCTGCCGCCGAACGACCTTCGAGTGGGTCCTCCGTCGAGCGGCCCTGGCCGAGGCGAATGTGACGATCAGAACCGGTGTCGCAGCGATCGGTCTGGTCACGGACCACGTCGGGGAGCCGGCGACAGCACCGATCGTGATCGGCGTGCGGCTCGATGACGGAACCGAGCTCGGCGCCGATCTCGTCGTTGCAGCGAACGGACGGCGCAGCGCAGTTGCCGATTGGCTCGTCGAGATCGGAGCTCGGCCGGTGACCGAGACCGTCGAGGACACCGGCATCGTGTACGCGAGCCGCTTCTACCGGCTACTCGCCGATGCCGAGGTACCGCCGCGCACTGGTCCGATCGGCGGCGACCTCGGCTACGTCAAGTACGGCACCTTCGTCGGCGACAACCGGACGTTCTCGATCACGCTCGCGGTGCCCACCGACGACGACGAACTGCGGCGTCGTCTCGCGGATCCGACGGCCTTCGATGCAGCGGCGCGCTCGTTGCCGGCGACGGCGCCATGGCTCGATGGTCGAGCCGAACCGATCACGCCCGAGGTCCACGTGATGGCGGGACTCCTGAACAAGTGGAGTGACTACGTGGTCGATGGCGAGCCCGCCGCGATCGGGCTGGTCCCGGTCGGCGACGCAGTGCTCTGCACGAACCCGCTGTACGGACGCGGCTGCAGCACCGCGTACTGGAGCGCGTGGCTGCTCGCGCAGGCGGTCGCTGAGCACGGGGACGATCATCGCGCCGTCGCGATCGCGTACGACGCAGCGCTGCGTGCCGAGATCCACCCGTGGTACCGCTCGTCGGTCGAGCAGGATCGAGAGGCCCGGCGCGTCGCCGCGGCGTTACTCG
This sequence comes from Ilumatobacteraceae bacterium, assembly GCA_041742555.1. Classification (GTDB taxonomy): domain Bacteria; phylum Actinomycetota; class Acidimicrobiia; order Acidimicrobiales; family Ilumatobacteraceae; genus Sva-07. The sequence goes on along the minus strand of JBGSII010000358.1, from coordinate 1,811 downwards.
CGGGCAACGACCCCTACGGCGACACGTCGGATCCGAGAGCCTTCACACGGTCGGTGCTGAAGGATGGATTGGCGCCAGCGTTGCGCAGCGACCAGGTCGTGCTGCGCGCGTTCGTCCGGAACCTCAACCTGCTCTCGCCGCCGGACGCGCTGCTGACCGATGCGGACTTCGGTGCCCGCGTGTTCGCGGTGCTCCAGACCAAGGATCAACGACCCCCGGAGCCGCTGCTCGGCCCGGCCACCAGGTCGGAATTCCTCGAGGCCCTTCCCGCCTGACCTCCGCCGAACTCGGTGCGGCGATGGTGCGATCACGATCGGGCGACGTGCGAAGATCGACGCCATGACCGCGAACGTCGACCGCGTGACGGCGAGCGCCGATCAACGGCCGCCGTCGCGTCCCTTCGTCGTCCACGAGCGCGACTGCGAGCTCGAGGATTGGAGCGCTTCGGGCCGCCACGGCGTCAGCTGGCGCACCCTGCTCAGCGGCGACCGGACACCGACCGATTCGCTCACGATGGGCATCGCCGAGATCGAGCCAGGATCGCCCGACGAATTCCACCTGCACCGCCACGAGCCCGCAGAGGCGTACTACATCCTCGCTGGCAGCGGCGCGATGTCGATCGACGGCGAGATCCACGAGGTGAGCGCCGGGAGTGCGGTGTTCGTGCCGAGCAACTCGATCCACTCCATTGCCAACATCGGCGCCGACGTGCTCCGCGTGCTGTACGTGTTCGGCGTCGACTCGTTCGGCGACGTCGTCTACGTGTTTCCGAGCTGAGCCCGCGTCAGCGTGGGAACGGTCCGGGTGGGGACGGGGCCGGGGAGGACCGTCAGGTCGGGCGGGTGCCCAGCGTGACGTCGAACGCCTCGGTCGCTCCGTCGCGTTCGACCGTGACGGTCACGACATCACCGGGTTGGTAGGTGCCGATCGCGGCGCCGAGCGACGTCGGGTCGGTGATGTCGGTGTCGTCGACGGCGACGATCACGTCGCCGACCCGCAGGCCGCTGTCCGCGGCGCCCGAGCCGTCGGCGATCTCGATGATCTCCACACCAGGACCTTGGCCGGTGGGCTGGGTGGTGACTCCGAGCAACGCCCGGTCGGGCACGGTGCCGCTGCGAAGTTCCTCGATGACGTTCATCACCGGCGTGATCGCGATGGCGAAGCCGATGTTCTGTGCGCTGCCTGCGATGGCGGTGTTGATACCGACCACCTCGCCGCGCCCGTTGAGGAGTGGGCCGCCGGAGTTCCCCGGGTTGATGGCCGTGTCGGTCTGCAGCAGGTTGACGAGCTGGGCGCCGTTCTCCGCCGTGATCGTGCGGTTCTTCGCCGACAGGATGCCCGCTGTCACCGACGGCTCGCCGTTGAGATCGAGTGCATAGCCGACTGCGACCAGTTGATCACCGAGGCGGAGTTCGTCGGAATCCCCGACGGGCAGCGGCACGAGGTCGGTGCGATCGACCTTGAGCACGGCCAGGTCGCGACTCGGATCGCCCGCGACGATGGTGGCCGGTTCGGTGGTCCCGTCAGCGAACGTGACGACCGGACTGTCACCTGCGGCGATCACGTGGTTGTTGGTGACGATGTATCCGTCTGCCGACAACACGAAGCCGGTGCCTGCAGCCTGTCCCTGAGAGGTCTGGCCGAGGGGTCCGGCCTGAGTGACCTCCTGGCGAACGGAGACCACCGATGGCCGCGCGGCCTCGACGAGGTCGCCGATCGACCCGGTCGACACGCTGACCGGCTGGGCGGTCACGCTCGACGACTCCTGTGCGACGGTGGTCGTCGACGAGTCCTCCCGACCGACGGTGTAG
>JBGSII010000357.1:0-2815 GCA_041742555.1 Ilumatobacteraceae bacterium | reverse complement strand
GGATCCTTCGACCAGGTGATGCAACCCTTCGCTCCGAACTCGACCGTGTGCGCGGGCAGGTCGTTGTCGTCGATGATCTTCTGGCACGCCTCGACCAACCGATGGTCATGGCGGTCAGCCAGGCGGGCAGGCGCGTCGGGCGGCCGGTGGCGGTGACACACCCGTGCACGGTCACACCGGTCGCTCGCGGTCGGGCGGCCCCGTCGTCGTCGACGGTGATGAGGTAGGCCATCTGGAACGTTGCGCGTGTGACGTCGGCGAGACGCAGGTGCACGATGATCTCGTCGTCGAAGACGAGCGGTTGGCGGTACTGCACGAACGATTCGAGCACCGGCGACTCGAGTCCGGCATCGCGCCACTCCGTGAACGGATGCCCGATCGCGCGCAGGTACTCGACGCGAGTCTCCTCGAAGTAGGCCAGGTAGTTGCTGTGATGGACGATGCCCATCGCGTCGGTTTCCACGAACCGGACCCGGATCGGGTGCGCGAACTCGTAGTCGTCGGGGGAGGTGGACGGATCGGCGGACAGACGCACGCAGCGACCATACAAGTGCGGGTCGATCCGGCTCTACAGTCGGGCGCGTGACCCCTGCAGTCGTCGCGCTCGAATCGGCCGGCATCGCCCACAGCATCCACGAGTACGAGCGGGGCGAGGATCTGCACGACTTCGGACGTGAGGCCGCCGATGCGCTCGGACTGGATCACGACCAGGTGTTCAAGACGTTGGTCGTCGTCGCCGACGACGAGTTGGTCGTGGCGATCATCCCGGTCAGCTGCCAGCTCTCGATGAAGCGCATCGCGTCGGCGGTCGGCGCCAAGCGGGCGACGATGTGCGACCCTGCCGTCGCCGAGCGGTCGTCGGGCTACATCGTCGGGGGGATCAGTCCGATCGGTCAACGCAGGCGACTGCGAACGGTGCTCGACGAGTCGGCCGAGCTCTTCGACACCGTCTACGTCAGCGGTGGCAAACGTGGCATGGACATCGGCCTCGCACCGAGCGACCTGATCGGAATCCTCCACGCGCTGGTCGCGCCGATCACGGCATAGGAGCGCTCGGTCAGCGCGCCGGATGGCGCATCAGCGCGCCGGATGGCGCATCAGGGCCTCGATGCGAGCGACTCGTGTTCTCGCCGGCGGATGGGATGCAGCGAGTCGCGCTCGCCAGCCGATCGGTCGCTGGCCCGTGCCGTGTGCCATCAGTTCGCGCAGGGCGCTCGCGAGTTCCCGACCGAATCCCATTCGTACGGCGCGCCGGTCGGCCTCGAACTCCGATGAGTGACCGACGAGGTTGGCAACGGCATCGCTGCCGCGGAGCGCCGCGGTGAACACCCACGCCAGTGCGTGCATCGTCACCGCGACGACCGAGCCGATCACCTTGACGGCAGGCGACTTCTGCCCGAACGTTCCCGCGGCGGCGGCGCCGACGTTCTCGAGGAAGAACCCGACGCGCGCCAGCATCACGACCGGTGCAGACAGCCAATGGCCGATCGTGATCGCCACCGTGTGCAGCCCGAGGTGGTGGCTCAACTCGTGCGCGAGGACCCCGCGCAGCTGCGCTTGGCTCAGTTCGTGGACGGCGAAGCTGGTGACCAGCACGAGATGGCCACCGCACGCGAACGCGTTCAGCTCCTCGGTGGGCAGCACGCGAACCACGTAGCGACTCGACGGGAGTCCGTTGGCCTGAGCGATCTGAGCCCACAGCGGCTCGATGATCCGTGCCTCCAGCGTCGTGGCGGGACGTGCGCGCAGCAGTGGCGTGAGCACCACGACTTGAATCGGTCGCACGAACAGCAGCAGTCCAGCGGCGCCGAAACCGACCACGACCCACCAGTAGCGCACATCGGTGAGCCAGCCGACGGGCAACCAGATCACGAAGAGGGCGAGCAGCGTGAACGGCAAGATCGCGACCACGGGCAAGAACGCCCAGATGGCCCCTCGTTCGACGCTTCGGGCGCCCTGGCGTTCTCGCATTGCGGTGGCCACGATACGCGCCGTGATCGATCGATCGTGGCGGTCTGAACTTCTTCAAGATCTGCCGAAGCGCTCGCTCGGCGATCGTCTGAGCAGTACGTTCGCAGGACGTCGCCCCTCTGATCGGATCGGGCGGTTCGTCAATCGGGAGTCCGGGTGCAGGAATCGGTCACGGCAACGACAGAGCGCGAGCATCAGCGTGCCCGAGCGTTGCTCGACGAGGCCGCCCGCTGCCGTGCGACGGACCCGCTGCACTCACGTCAGCTCGCGCTGGATGCGCGCGTGCTCGCACGGTCGATTGCACAGCCGGCACTCGAGGCCGAGGCGTTGTACCACCTGGCCTCGATCGCCCACCAGCGAGGCCGTTCGGAGTATGCGTTCGCGCTCGCGACCGAGGCGGTCGAGTTGTCGGGAACGAACGACGTCAGTCTGACGCTGGCATGGTCGCTGCACCTGATCGGCGTGGTCCACTACCAGGCCGGCAACTATCCCGACGCGCTCGCGCACTGTCAGCGGGCGCTCCAGGTGTACCGGGCGACCGATCACGGCACCGACGAGGGCCGTATCCTGCACACGGTCGCCGCGGTGTACCAATCGATGGCCGATTACGATCGGGCGATCTCCACCTACGAGATGGCGTTGGCGGTCAACGAAGCGTTCATCCGTCCCGATGTCGACGCGATGGTCCTCGGGAATCTCGCTCGTATCCGAGGTCGGCGAGGCGAACATCACGCCGCGATCGAACTCGGGCGACGCGCCATGTCGCTCGCCCGGCGTGACGCACCGCACCTCGTCGGAAGCCTGCTCGCGGACCTCGCGGAAGCCCACGCCGCGCTCGGCGACA
>JBGSII010000356.1:0-11539 GCA_041742555.1 Ilumatobacteraceae bacterium | reverse complement strand
TCGCGCGCATCGACGACCGCCCCGGGTCGCTCGCCCATCTCCTGGCGGTGTTCGCCGAGGGCGGCGCCGACCTCATCGAGGTTCAGCACATGCGCGAGGGCCTGGAGCTGCACGTGCGCGAGACCGGCATCCACGCCACGTTCGCAGTGCGCAGCGCCCATCAGGCGGCTGCGCTCGTCGAGGATGCTCGCGCCGCCGGCTACGAGATCAGATCCAGCAGCTGGTGATTGGTCGCGGACACGATCAGACCGCCCGGTAGTTCGCATCGAGACGCGGCAGTCCGGCGCCATCGACGACCACCGTCCCCTCGTCAACGAGCTTGACCAGATGAGCGAGGACGCTGCGGCGTGCCGGTTTGAACAGCTCTCGACGAACGTCGACGTACAGCAGCTCGACGATCGCCGGGACCGTGTCGAACCCGGCGCGAACCGCGTCGAGCACGGACCGCTCGCGGTCGAGCCGATGGTCGATCAGGTCCGACACGAAGGTCGACGGATTCGGAATCGGGGGCCCATGGGTGGGAATCGCCAGATCGTCGCGGCGCCCCGCGACCAACCGGAGCGACTCGAGATACGCCGCCATGTCGCCGCCCGGGGGCGACACGACCGTCGTGCTCCATCCCATCACGTGGTCGCCGGTGAAGATGGTCCGCGTTTCGCCGTCGTCGAGCCCGAAACAGGTGTGGTTCGACGTGTGGCCCGGCGTGTGGAGCGCGGTGATCGTCCACCCGCTTCCGGACGCGACGACATCACCGCTCACGACCGCCACGTCAGGGATGAACTCGCGATCGGTCGACTCCTCGATCACGGACTCGTCCTTCACCGAACCGGCGCCCTCCTCCCTCGCTTGAGCGTGACGTTCGGCCTCCTCGCGCGCGTCGGCGGCCTGTACGTCCGGTGGGTCGTCACCGATGTCCCAGGTGTCGTCGCCATGGGGCCCGAACGCGATGGTCGAAGCGCCCGTCTCGGCGGCGAGCCACGCTGCGAGCGGAGAGTGGTCCGCGTGGCAGTGGGTGACCAGGATCGCGCGGACCGTGCAGCCGGCCAATGCCCCTGCCAGCGCGTCCCGATGGCTGTCGAGTCGGGGGCCCGGGTCGATCACCACGACGTCGCCACGTCCGGCGGAGTCGCCGCCCACGATGTAGGTCCCGGTGCCGTGGTAGGTGAACTTCGAGGGATTCTCGGCGATCACGCGCCGAACCAACGGCGCGATCCGCGCCGCGCGACCGTACGTGAAGGAATCCCGATCGAGGGTCAGGAACTGCATCGCGTCCACTCCAGCGCGCCCAGATGACCGACCGGATGCCCGTGCCCGAGTACCGACACGGCGACCCGCCGAACAGTGGCTGGAGCGAGCGCGTCGACGTCGACGCCGGCGGCCCGAAGGGCCTCCGGCACGATCGCCTGACGAGCGCTGTCGCTTCCATCGGCCACTTTGAAGGCAACGGCGCGGCCATCGGCGAGCGCGGCAGCCATCACGCCAGCGGCCCCCTCCTTCGCGATGAGCGTCGGTACCGCCTGCATCCACAGGGTGACGTCGCGGGTGGGGCCGGCCACGAGGGACGGATGGGTCCTCATCGCCCGAGCGACCGGCGACCCGGGTGCGGCGAGTCGAGCAAACGCCACGGCGAGCGAGCGCAGCGAGAAGGCATGTGTGGGCGCCCCACAGCCATCGACGCCGACATGGCGCACACTCGCGCCGAGCGACTCGATTCCTGCGGTGATCGCCATCTGCAAGGGGTGCGCGGTGTCGAGGTAGTCCTCCGTCGACCAGCCGTTCACGCGACATGTTGCGAGCATCGCTGCATGCTTGCCCGAGCAGTTCTGCTGAAGCGATGTCGGCCCGACACCGGTGCGCCGTGCCTCCGCGCGAGGTCCAGCGCCGGAGGGACGGGCGGGCGTGTTGCGGAGGTCGGACTCGCTCAGGCCGTAGCGAGCGAGGATCGAGCGGACAGCCTCGAGATGCGAACTCGACCCATCATGGCTGGCGCACGCAACCGCCAGTTGCTCGTCGTCGAGTGCGAGCCCGACGCTGATCATCGCATCGGCTTGCATGGGCTTCAGGCACGACCGGGGGTAGACGACGAGGTCGGGATCGCCCACAGCGGCCACGGTCTCGTCACCTGACCCGATCGCCACCCCGGCGCCGTGATGGACCGACTCCTCGAGACCGCTGCGCGTCGCCAGCGCGATCGGAACGACGGCACCGCCGAACCGTGTCATGCCGGATCCGAGGCCGGCAGCTCGTCGTCCGGCAGGGCGTTCGAGCCGCTGGAGGTCTGCCCGGACCGAGGCGGCGGAACCGCGGTGAGATGACTGTCCACCACGTCGTACCGGTGGCCCCACTCGCTGGCGAGCGCTTGAATCATCGCTGCGGCGGGCAGCGCGAGAAGCGCTCCGACGAATCCCAGGAGGGATGCTCCGCCGAGCGCAGCGCCGAACGCCACGGCCGGATGGAGTTCCATCGTTCGCGCGGTGATGCGTGGCGCGAAGAAGTAGTTCTCGATCTGCTGGTACACGACGATGAACGCGATCACGATGGCGGCATTCAGCGGTGAGTCGAGCAGCGTCAACAGCACCGGCAGGATCCCGGCGAGGTAGGTCCCGACGACCGGGAGGAACTGGCTGACCAACCCGACCCAGAGGGCCAGCGCAATCGGCGCGGGAGTGCCGATCGACTGGAAGACGATCCAGTGGAAGAACGCCGAGAGCAACGCCAGCAACGCTCGGGAGTACAGGTACCCGCCGGTCTTGGTGATCGCGAGCTCCCAGGCTCGCAGCACCTGGGCCTGTCGAGTGGGGTTGAGTCGCGAACAGATCCCTCGGCGCAGGCGTGGGCCGTCGGCCACCAGGTAGTAGGTGAACAACAGCACGGACAGCATCTGGAAGATGACACTGACGACGGCCAGCGACAGGCGAACCGCCTCGTCGCTCTGCGACTGGATGAACTCCTGGACGCGGCCGTCGGGGTCGTTGAACTCGTCGATCACGTCTTGCGGATCGATGTTCGTGCCGAAGTTGTCGTTGAGGAAGTTGACCGTGTCGGTGATGTAGACGTCCGACTCGGACAGCAGGTCGGCAACCTGCGTGCCGACGAGCGTGCCGACCGCGCCGGCGAAGATCAAGAACGCGGCGAGCACGCCGAGCAGGATCATGATCGTCGCCCGGCCGCGGCGCCAGCCGCGGGCGGCGAGGCGGTTGACGCCGGGCTCGATCGCCAACGACAGGAACACCGACACGAGCAACAGCACCAACAGCGACGACAGCCGGTGGAAGACGTGCCGGGTCGTGAGCGTCAGCAGATACCCAACCCAGAAGACGACGACAGCCGGAATCACCCAACGCGGAAGCGTGCGATCGGTCGCACGCCGTTCCACCGGGCGGCCCGAGCCGTCGAGCGGGCGCCCATCCGACCCATCCGACCCTGCCGGCACGGCGTCGGCGTCGGGCGGCATTTCTTCGGGCACGTCCGGATGGTACTCACGGACTCGTGACACGATGGGCCAATGGCACTCGACGTCCGATCGTGGCTGGGCGAACAGGTCAGGGCCAGAGTTGTCGGACCCGACGCTCCGACACGTCATGGCGAGTTGTTCGACACCGACGAGCCAGGATGGTTCGCCGAGGACGCGCCGATCCGTCGGGTCCACGCCGATGCATCGATGTTCATCGGCGGGCTCCGAGCGCTCTTGTTCCAGTCGTTGCACCCGCTCGCGATGGCGGGGGTGGCCCAGCACTCCCGGTACCGCACCGATCCCTGGGGTCGCCTCCAACGCACGGCCGACTTCCTCGCCGCGACCACCTTCGGGCCGGCGTCAGAGGCTCAGCGGGCCGTCGATCGGGTGCATCGAGTCCACCGCCGGGTCGTTGGGACCACGTCGCATGGCGCGTCGTATTCGGCCAACGATCCTCACCTGCTCGAGTGGGTGCACCTGGCCGAACTCGACAGCTTCCTCGCATCACACGACCGATACGGTGGCGATCCGCTCCTCGGCGACGAGCGTGACCGCTACGTCGCCGATGCTGCGGTGATCGCTCGGGCGCTCGGCGTGATGGATCCACCCGAGACCGAGGTCGAACTCCGAGCACGGCTCGCCGCGTTCCGATCCGAACTCCGGGGAACCGTCGAAGCGCGCACGGCGGCCCGCTACCTGCTCCTCCAGCCGCCACTGCCCCTGGGCGCCCGCGCCCCGTACGCCATGCTCGCTGGCGCAGCCGTTTCACTCATGCCGGTGTGGACCCGCCTGCCGCTGCGACTGCCGTGGCTCCCGGTGTCCGAAGCGGTCGCGCTGCGCCCCGCCGGCGAGGTCGTCACGCGCGCACTCCGGTGGGCCACCACCTCACCACCCCCCATCTCGTTTGCGTGAGGATTTCGCTGGAGCGGGGCATCCGAATCCGCACACAAACGTGGTGAGGGGCTCAGGTGAGTGGTGACCATGTGCCCTGATGACCCAACGGTGACAGCCGGTACCGTCGGGGTGATGAAGACACCAGCCGCGTCAACCCGTCGTCGTGTCGTCGCCGCCGGCGCCATCTTCGCCCTTGCCATCGCAACAGCGGCGTGCGGCAGCGACGATCCGGAACCCGAGTTGCCCGAGGGCGGCACGGGGAGCGCGTACAACGACGCGATCATCACCTCCGATTCGCACGACGAGATCCTGCTCAACGGTGGTGACGGCGAGATGGTCGTGGCTGTCGACTGCGAGTCCGAGACCGGCGACACCATCGTGACCGTGGTCGCCGACGGGCTTGCTCCAGCCGTCTACACCGGCGTGTTCGAGCCGTCGACCGGAATCGACATCACCCTCGACGCCACCGGTGGCGGACAAGTGAAGGCCGAGACCACGATGACGCTCGATGCCGAGGACTACACGGTGACCTTCGCCGACATCGACGGCGGCGAGTTCAGCGTGTCGGGTTGTTCGAGCTGATCGCAGCGAGTTCGACCGCGAGAGCAGGTGCCAGGTCACCTCGCGGCGCGACGACGATGCCGTTGTCGAGCCCGAGCCACTGCGCCATCGACCCCAACTCCTCCGCGAGTTGGCTCGCGACGTACCGCTCGTCGATGCCGGGCTCGCCGAACGCGCTCTGCACGATCAACGCGGCGGCCGTGCGATCGGCCTTCAGGTCGACCCTCGCCACGAGTTCATCACCGAGCAGGAACGGCAGGACGTAGTAGCCGTAGCGCCGTTTCGCGGCCGGCACGTAGATCTCGATGCGGTACTCGAATCCGAAGAGGCGCTCGGTGCGGTCGCGGTTCCAGACGACCGGGTCGAACGGGCTGAGCAGTGCTCGGGCGACGACGCGGCGAGGGATCACGGTGTCGGGGTGGAGGAACGCCGGCTTTGACCACCCCGCCACCGACGCCTGCACGAGCCGCCCCTCCTCGACCAGCTCGTGCACGAGCGGACGACAGGGCGGGTTGCGCTGACGGTGGTAGTCCGTCAGGTCCTCGAATGTCGCCACGCCGTGGTGCTTCGCCGCCCGCACGAGGAGCTCCTTGCGGGCCTCCGGCTCGGGCGGCGTCGGTTGTGCCAGGATCGTTGCCGGGAGGACCCGCTCCGCGAGATCGTAGACCCGCGCGAAGTCGCTCGGCCTGCGGACCGCGGCGACAGCTCCGGTGTGGAAGAGGTGTTCGAGCGCGATCTTCCCATCGTCCCAATCCCACCAGGTCCCCTTCGGCCCGATCCGTTGGGCCAGGTCACCCGACACGATCGGGCCCTCGTCACGGATTCGGCGGAGCACGTCGGCAACGTACTGAGGCCGGCGCTGTTGGAGCCGGGTGACCGCCTTCCACTGATGGTCGCCGTTCATCTTCCAGCGCATCAGCGGGTGCAGTTGGGCAGGAGCGTGGCTCGCCTCGTGCACCCAGTACTCGAACAGCTCGCCGTCTCGGCTGGCGTCTTGGATGAGCGTGCGTGGATGCGTCCCGAGGCGGGCGAACAACGGCAGCTCCTGGCTCCGCACGAGCACGTTGACCGAATCGATCTGGATCAGGCCCATACGATCGACGACGCGCCGTAGGTGGCGGCGGTCGATCCGACCGGCCGGTCGAGGGTCGTTGAACCCCTGGGCGGCAAGCGCAACGCGGCGTGCCTCGGTGTTGGTGAGTTCCGACGACCTCGCCAACGTCGACCCCTGCGGTCAGTCGTCGGCGACGGTGATCGCGACGGCGTTGATGACCACGTCGGTCTTCGGTCGGTCGCCGCCGCCGGTCGGAACCCGCTGCATCTGGTCGACGATGTCGAGGCCCTTCACGACCTGACCGAACAGACTGTAGGCGGGAGGCAGGCCGACGCCGGAGGGTCCGGAGACGATGAAGAACTGGCTGCCGTTGGTGTTCGGCCCGGCATTGGCCATGGCGACCGAGCCGATCTGGTACTCACGCGGCTTGGGGAGTTCGTCCTCGAACCGGTATCCGGGTCCACCACGGCCGGTGCCGGTCGGGTCGCCGCCCTGGCACATGAAACCGTTGATGATGCGATGGAAGATCACACCGTCGTAGTAGTGGTTGAGCGCGAGGAACACGAAGTTGTTGACGGTCTTCGGCGCCTTGACCGCGTCGAGTGCGATCACGATCTCGCCGAGGCTGGTGTCGAGCTTGGCGGTGTACCGCTTCGCCGGGTCGATGCCCATCTCGGGGGCCTCTTTGAAGTCCTGCTGCTTGGGAGCCGAACCATCGAACGGGGGGAACGCTGTAGCCATGGCGCCCGACCCTACCGGCCGGCAGAGCGAGCAGCTGAACCAGCCGGCGACTGTCTTTTCGGACCCGACCCGAAAAGACAGGGTCGGCTCAGTTGCGTTGGTTGTAGCTCTCGATCAAGGCATTGGACTGCGCAACCGCATCCGCGAGTGTCGAGGCCACGTCGGCGCCCGCGAAGATCGCCGCCGTCGCGTTCGCGGTGGCGACTCGCACCTCGCGCTGCGGACCCAGCACCGGTGCGAGCGACGCCACGCCTTCCGCCGTGCCGAGCATCTGGTCGTAGGCCACTCGGAACCGGGGGTCCGCCGAGTACGTCGTCAGCAACGGCTCGATGTCGAGTGCATCGGAACGCACCGGCACGTATCCCGTCTGCGACGCCCACTGTGACTGGGACTCTGCTGTCACCAGGTAGGTGATGTAGTCCCACGCCGCGGCGGTCTTCTCGTCGCCCTTGCCGTCGACGATCCACAGCGACGCGCCGCCAAGGTTCACGGCCGGTTCGGGGCTCGGGCCTGGCATGGGTCCGATGCCCAGGTCGGCGCCGGTCAGCCCGGGTGCCAACCCTCCATCGATCGCCGCGAGCACGCCGCCCAGGGCCGCGCTCGTGGCGATCGCCATCGCTCCGTCCTCTGCCGGATCGATCAACTTCAGGAACAGGTCCTGGTTGTTCGCGTTGTCGCCGATCGACACGGCCAGGCCGTCGTCGATCATGTCCTGGACGAACGTCATCAACTCCACACCGGTGGCGCTGTCGAAGAGCACCTCGGTGGCCGGGGCGCTGCGACCGTTGTCGTTGTCCGCAAACGGTTCGTCGGCACGCGCGAACCACTGCTCGAGGAACCAGCCACCACCGGAGTCGGCGCCCGAGTCGACGACCCACCCGAACGCCGCGGCGTCGGCGTCGACGATCGCCTGGGACGTCGCGCGCAGCTCCTCGAGCGTGATCGGACTCACGTCCGGATCGAGTCCGGCCGCTTCGAACGTCGGGCGCAGGTAGTACAGCACCGGGTTGCTGACGTTGAACGGCATCGCCCACTGCACGCCTTGCCAGCGGTACGCGTCGAGTGCCCTGGTGAGGAAGGCCGAGGTGTCGAAGCCGCTGTCCTCGATGCACGCTCCAACGGGGATCAGCGTGTCCGATTGGGCAAACGTCTGCAGCGTGTACTCGGGAAACTGGATCAGGTCAGGCCTGCTGTCCGGGCTCGACTGGATGTACTTGTCGATCGCGGCGTCGTAGCCGGTCTGGTTCTGCAGCGTCACCGTGACCTTGTCCTGACTGGCGTTGTAGGCGTCGGTCAGTGCGATCAGTGAGTCCTCGAGCACGTCGTTCATCCCGTGCCAGAAGGTGAGCTCGACCGGAGCCGCTGCCGACTCGAGCCCGCCCGTCGGACAGCCGGGAAACTGCGACAGCGGCGCGACGGTGGTCGTCGAAGCGAGCGCCGTGTCGTCCGGGGAGCTTGCGTCGGTCGTGGGATCCGTGGCGCCATCGCCGGAGTCGGTCGTGGTGGCGTCGTCGCCGCTGTCGATCTCGAGCGCGGAGTCGCCGGACGAACAGGCGGCTGCGACCGAGGCGCCGACGACCGCGAGCGCGACGAGATGGACGATGCGGCGGCGCCGCTGCGGTCGGTGGTTGTGCGATGGGGGGAGCATCTGGGTCATCCTTTCACCGCGCCCGCGGTGAGCCCGCGGACGAGTTGACGTTGGAACACGAAGAGGGCGATGAAGATCGGGACCGCGGCGATCACCGTTCCGGCCATGACGAGATTGGGTTCGGCGAGACTCGTGCTCTTGAGCAGGCGCAGCCCACTCTGCACGGTGTTCATCTCGGCCTCGTTGATCACCAGGTTCGGCCACAGGTACTGGTTCCACGTCCCGAGGAAGCTGAACAGGGCGAGTGCACCGATCGTCGGGCGCACGAGCGGCACCGCGACATGACGGAGGAACCCGAGATGTCCGACGCCATCGATGGCCGCAGCGTCGCGCAGATCCCGCGGCAACGTGAGGAACACCTGGCGCAGCAGGAAGATCCCGAACGCCGTGGCGAGGAACGGGACGGCGAGGCCCTGATAGGTGTTCAGCCACCCGAGGCCGTCGACGGTGTCGAGGTTGACGACGAGGGTTGCCTCGGCCGGGACCAGAAGTGTCGCCACGAACAGCAGGAAGATGACCCGCTTGCCGGGGAACTCGAGGATGGCGAATGCGTAGGCAGCGAGCACCGAGGTCACCACCTGGGCCATCGTCACGACCGTGGCGACGATGAACGAGTTCAGGAGGTACCGGCTGAGATTGCCCTCGTTCCACGCCTTGATCAGCACGTCGAAGGTCACCGTCGTCGGCAGGAGTGGATTCTTGAGCACCTCACTCCCGGGCTTCAGCGCCGCGATCACGGTGGTGTACACCGGGAACACCACGACGAAGGCGATGACGCAGAGCAGCGCGTAGCGGCCGAACCGACGGGCCCCGGCCGGTTCGTCGAACGACTGCATCGGACGGCGGCGCCGAGCGGCGCTGGCTACCTCGCCGGGCATCGGAAGCGTCAGGTCGTCGGTGAGTTCAGTCGCCATAGTGCACCCGACGTCCGATCCCGGCGAGTTGCAGTCCCGACAGCACCAGCAGCAACAGGAACAGCAGGACCGCGGCGCCTGCTTGCAGCCCGGTGTCGTTGCGGATCGGAGAATTCTGTCCGTAGATGAAGTACGGGATCGTGGTGGTGGGATTCGATGGTTGCGGGCCGCCCCCCGTGAGCAGGTCGATCTCGCCGTAGGCCTGGAATGCCCGAGTGGACGACACGATCACCACGAACAGCAATGTCGGTCCGAGCATCGGCACCGTGATCGACCAGAAGCGGCGGATCCCACCAGCGCCATCGACGGCGGCAGCTTCATGGAGGTCACGCGGGATCGACTGCAACCCCGCGGTGACCAGGATGAACGTGAATCCGAGGTTGGCCCAGACGCTCGAGGCACTCACCGCCCAGAGCGCGGTGCCCGGATCCTGCAACCAGCCGGGATCCTTGACCGAGGGAAACATCGAACTGAACCATCCGATGTTGGCGAGGGCGCCGACCGACGGCTGCAACAGGAAGAGCCACATCAGACTGGCCACGGCGACCGACGTCGCCACCGTGGACGAGAAGACGGTCCTGAACACACCGATGCCCCGCAGGTACCGGTCGGCCAACACGGCCAATCCGACTCCGAGCACGACACCGGCAGGCACGGTGATCAACGCAAATCGGATCGTGACGCCCAGCGCGTTCTGGAATTCGGTGCTGCGGAACAGGTCGACGTATTGGCCGAATCCCTGCGACACGCAGTTGTTGCCGAAGTTGTCGCACCGTTGCTGGCCGAGCCACACCGCGCGCCCGAGCGGGTACAGCACGAACACGCCGAGGATGAACGCCGACGGCGCCAGCATCAACAGCGCGAGGGGCAAGTCGCCGAACCGAGACCCTCGACGGCGCTCTGCGGTCACGGGGACCAGCCTATTGCAGTGTGCTCACCCCCGGGGGATCCGCTTCCGACGACCGACTAACCTCGCAACTCGTGACCGACACCTCCCATCCTCCGACCGACGAGCTCCGTGATGTGCCGGACACATCGTCGACGTCGAGCGAGGTCGACCTGGACGTCGTCGAGCGCGACCTCGCGGCGGTCGAGCGAGCACTCGATCGGCTGTCGGACGGCACGTACTGGACCGACGAGGTCACCGGGGAGCCGATCCCCGAGAACGTCCTCACCGATGACCCGACCGCCCGGCGGGCGTGATGCAGCGCAAGGCGATCGCCGGACTGGCATCGGTCGTGGCACTCGCTGCCGGCCTGGCAGCAGCAGCCCAGAAGGCCAAGGAGTCTCCACTCACGAGCCGATTCAACCGATCGGCCCGAGTGTGGAAGCTGTCAGCGCGCAACTCGGTGCGATTCGGCGTCTCCAAGGTGCGCGGAATCGGGTCCGCCGAGGAACGACGGGCGCAGCTCGACGAGCAGTTCGCGATCCGGACAGCGGAGGACGTCGCCAAGGAACTCGGCGAGATGAAAGGTGTCCTGATGAAGGCGGGACAGCTGATCAGCTTCATCTTCGAGGCGCTCCCCGACGAGGCCCAGGAGGCGCTTGCAACGCTGCAAGCCGACGCCGCACCGATGGCGCCGACGCTTGCCGCCGGCGTGGTGAAGGGCGACTTCGGCAAGCCGCCCGAGAAACTGTTCCTCGACTGGGCCGACATGCCGGTCGCCGCCGCGTCGATCGGACAGGTCCACCGCGCCGTCACCCATGACGGCCGCGACGTTGCGGTGAAGGTGCAGTACCCCGGAGTTCACGAGGCGATCGAGAGCGACCTCGACGCGGCCGAGGTCATGTACGCGATGTTCTCGTCGATGATGCTCAAGGGCCTCGACGCGAAAGGTCTCGTCGACGAGTTGCGCGACCGCATGCGCGAGGAACTCGACTACTCGATCGAAGCGGGCAACCTCGCCGAGTTCGAGTCACGTTTCCAGGGCCACCCGTGGGTGCGAATCCCCAAGCTCGTCCCCGAGTTGAGCAGCACACGGGTGCTGACCACCGAGTGGATCGACGGTATGACCTTCGACCAGTTCCGGTCGTCTGAGTCGTACGAGACCAAGCAACGCGCGGCCGAGGTGATCTGGCGGTTCGCCCAGGGCGCGATCATGCGCCACGGAATCTTCAACGGCGACCCCCACCCCGGCAACTACAAGTTCCACCACGACGGCAGCGTGACGTTCCTCGACTACGGGTTGGTGAAGCGCTGGTCACCCGGTGAGTGGGAGACGCTGCGGCCGACCGTCGACGCGATCATCATCGATCGTGATCCCGAACTGCTC
>JBGSII010000355.1:0-4966 GCA_041742555.1 Ilumatobacteraceae bacterium | reverse complement strand
CTCGACGACCGCAAGCTCGCTGGGATCCTGGCGCAGCGGGTGCCGGGACGCGACGCCGTGATCGTCGGGATGGGGCTCAACGTGCGCTGGGCGCCGGACGGGGCTGGGGCTCTTGCGAGCGTCCTCGACGGTGTCGTCACGCCGGCGACGCTGCTCGCGGCGCTGTTGCAGGAGCTCGACGCGCTCCCCGACGACGTCGCTGCTCGCTATCGGGACGAGCTGGTGACGATCGGTCGCGCCGTGCGCGTCGAGCTGCCATCGGGAGTCGATGCGCTCCACGGACGGGCGGTCGACGTCGATGACGACGGGCGGCTGATCGTGGTCGACGAGTCGGGCGCTCACCATGCACTCGATGTCGGCGACGTCGTCCACGTCCGAGACCTGGACCCCTGACCGACCTGACCAGCCGTTTGCGTGCGGATTCTGCTGACCCGTCCCATCCGAATTTGAGCGCAAACGGGGGACATCGCTGCGCACACGGGGTGACGGAGGAGTCGCAGAGGTGAGCACTAGCGTTTCGTCGATGGTCCACCCTGTCCGCCGCCGCAGCTCCGCGCCCCTCGCGCTGGTGTTCGCCGCGGCGGTCGGCACATTGGGTGCGTTCGGGGTGATCCGGGCGGCCAATGCCCGCACGGACGACATCGAGCGGATCGACGGGCTCGAATTGGCGCTCACCGCGCAGGACGGCCCGGCTCGGAACTATCTGCTGATCGGGTCGGACAGCCGCGAGAACGCAGATCCCAGTGACGCCGACTTCGGTGGCATCGGTGACGTCGACTCCGTGACCGGTCGACGTTCCGACACGATCATGATCCTGCGACAGGAGGAGGACGGCAACGGCGCGTCGATCGTCAGCCTGCCCCGTGATCTGTGGGTGAACATCGCCGGCCGGGAGAGCCCGGACCGGATCAACTCGGCCTACAGCGACGGCACCGACGTACTCACCGCGACGATCACGCAGGAGCTCGGGATCCCGATCCACCACGTCGTCGACATCGACTTCAACGGCTTCAAGGACCTCGTCGACGCGACCGGTGGAACCGAGGTGTGCTTCCTCTATCCGACACGCGACAAGAACACCGGCCTCGATCAGCAACCTGGGTGTCACACGCTCGACGGCCTCCAGTCGCTGCAGTACGCCCGGAGTCGCTACTACGAGGAGTTCCGCGACGGCGAGTGGCGCACGGACCCCCGGTCGGATCTGGGCAGGATCGAACGCCAGCAGAACTTCCTCCAACAGGCCGCGAATTCCACGATCGCCAAGCTCCAGTCGGACCCGTTCCTCGCGTCGGAGCTGATCACCGCGGGAACAGCAACGGTTCGGATGGACCCAGGACTCGACCCCGTCGCCGCGGCCGGAACCCTCCGCAAGGCCTTCGGCACGGGACTCAACAAGTACCAGCTCCCCGTGTCCGGCGTGACGAAGAACGGCAACGCCGTCCTGATCCTCGATCCCGGCGCCGAGCCGATCCTCGACTACTTCCGAGGTACGGGTCCAGCCCCGCTGGTCGAACCGTAGCCCGCCCGGACATCGCAGGGCACGTACACTCCTGGCCGACATGAAGGCACTCATCCTCGCCGGCGGTGCCGGGACGCGACTGCGACCGATCACCCACACTCGGGCCAAGCAGTTGGTGCCGGTGGCGAACACTCCGATCCTCCACTACGGCATTCGCTCCATGGTCGCGGCCGGCATCACCGAGCTGGGCGTCATCGTCGGAGACACGCGCGACGAGGTGATGGCCGACCTGGGAGATGGCTCACAGTTCGGCGCGTCGATCACGTTCATTCCGCAGGACGAGCCCCTCGGACTCGCACACTGCGTCTTGATCGCACGAGAGTTCCTCGCCGACGACGACTTCGTCATGTACCTCGGTGACAACCTGCTCGAACAGGACCTCGAAGCGTTCGTCTCCGCGTTCGCCCAAGCGCGTGAGGGCGACAATCCGCCGTCGGCGCAGATCCTGCTCAAGGAGGTCGGTGACCCGCACCGCTTCGGAATCGCGTCGCTCGACGACGACGGCAACGTCGTGCACCTGGTCGAGAAGCCCGCCGACCCGCCGTCGAACCTCGCGCTCGTCGGTGTCTATCTGTTCGACGCGGAGATCCACGAAGCCGTTGCCGGCATCGAACCTTCCGATCGTGGCGAACTCGAGATCACCGATGCCATCCAGTGGTTGATCGACCACGGTCGTCGGGTGCGCACGGAGATCCTCACCGGCTGGTGGATCGACACCGGCAAGCTGACGCCGCTGCTGGAGGCCAACCGTCTCATCCTCGAGACGATCTCGACGCGAATCGACGGTGAGGTCGATGCGGACTCGTTCATCGACGGGCGTGTCGTCGTCGAGGCCGGCGCACGGATCATCAACTCGACGATCCGCGGGCCGGTGGCGATCGGGCCCGGCACGATCGTGACCGACAGCTTCATCGGGCCGTTCAGTGCGATCGGCGCCGACTGCGAGGTCCGTCACTCCGAGATCGAACACTCCGTCGTGATGGAACGCAGCCAGGTGATCGACATCCCGCGTCTCGAAGACAGCTTGATCGGGAGCGACGCCGTCGTCTCACGCACCAAACGCAGGCCACGCGCCATCCGGCTGATGGTCGGCGATCACTGTCAGATCGACGTCGAGTGATGATCGTCGACTTCACGACGCGGCCCGGCGCGATCGAGGGCTTGCTGATCGTCACGATGAAGCAGGTCACCGACGACCGGGGCACCGTCCGCGAGCTGTTCCGCCGCTCAGCGTTCGCCGATGCCGGGTTCGAACGGATCGAACAGATCAACGTCACGCGGACGCACCTCGGTGGCGTTCGTGGCATGCACGCCGAGCAGATGACCAAGCTCGTCGCCGTCGCCCACGGAAGCGCGCTCGGCGTCTACGTCGACGTTCGGCCCGGTTCGCCGACGTTCGGGCTGGTCGAGGAGGTCGAGCTCGAGTCCGGGGTCCAGGTCCTGGTGCCGAGCGGTGTGGCCAACGGTTTCCAGGTGCTGGCGCCCGAGACGGAATACGCCTACTGCTTCGACCGGGAGTGGCAGCCGGGCATGCCGGGGTCGGCCTTCACGCCGCTCGACGCCCTCGTCGTCAACCGGTGGCCGCTGCCGATCGATCCCGACGATCGTGCGCAGATCTCGGCGAAGGACCGATCCGCACCGACGTTCAGCGAGCTCAGTCACGGAGTGCAGTCATGAAGCTGTTCGTCACCGGCGCCGCCGGATTCATCGGGTCCAACTACGTCCGCCACGTTCTCGCGACCACCGATCATTCGGTCACGATCTACGACGCGTTGACCTACGCCGGCAATCTCGAGAGCATCCGTGACGTGCTCGACGATCCCCGCACCGAGTTCGTCCATGCCGACATCTGCGCCGCGGACGACGTGACGAGGTCGATGGACGGACACGATGCGGTGGTCCACTTCGCCGCCGAGAGCCATGTCGACCGGTCGATCGCCGATGGCTCCACGTTCGTGCGCACCAACTGCATGGGTACCAACGTGCTGTGCGACGTCGCCAACACCGTCGGGGTCGGACGGTTCCTGCACATCTCGACCGACGAGGTGTACGGCTCGGTCGAGCACGGCTCGTCGTCGGAGACCGACCTCCTGGCCCCCCGCTCGCCGTACTCGGCGGCCAAGGCCGGTTCCGACCTGATCGCGCTGTCGTATTTCTCGACCTATGGTCTGCCGGTCGTGGTGACGCGCTGCTCGAACAATTACGGGCCTTACCAGTTTCCGGAGAAGGTCATCCCGCTGTTCACCACGAACCTGCTCGACGGCAAACAGGTGCCGCTGTACGGCGACGGCCTGAACGTTCGTGACTGGATCCACGTCGAAGATCACAACATCGCCGCCCAGCTGGTGCTGGAACAGGGCGTGCCCGGCGAGATCTACAACATCGGAGCCGGCAACGAGGTCACCAATGTCGAACTCACACACCGCCTGCTCGAGCTGACCGGGCGCGACGAGTCGTTCATCCGGCCGGTCGAGGACCGCCTCGGTCACGATCGTCGTTACTCGGTCAACGTCGACAAGGTCGTCGCGCTCGGCTGGTCGTTGTCGCGCTCGTTCGACGACTCACTGGCGGCGACGGTCGAGTGGTACCGGGACCACCGCGACTGGTGGGAGCCCCTGAAGCGCAAGGCCGGGCTCTGAGGAGTCGGCCGTGAGGCTGCTCGTCACCGGTGCTGCGGGGCAGCTCGGCGTCGACGTCGTCGAACACGCCCGCTCGGTCGGCGACGACGTCATCGCCGTCGCCAAGGACGATCTCGACATCACCGACTCCGTTGCCGTCCATGACCTCCTCCGGGCGCATCGTCCGGACGCGGTGGTCAATGCGGCTGCGTACACCGCTGTCGATGCCTGCGAGACCAACGAGGCGCTGGCGTTCGCCGTGAACGCAGACGCCGTCGGCCACCTGTCGGCTGCGTGCGAGATCGTCGGCGCCCACCTCGTGCACGTCAGCACCGACTACGTGTTCGACGGCACGCTCGAGCGCCCCTACCGGGAGGACGATCGAACCAATCCGCAATCGGCCTACGGTCGGTCGAAACTGGCGGGGGAGCATGCTGCCGGCGCTGCGGCCACGGTCGCTCGGACGTCGTGGGTGTGTGGGGCGCACGGCAACAACATGGTCAAGCTCGTGCTGCGACTCGCCGCCGATCCAGATCAGCCGCTCGCGTTCGTCGACGACCAGCGTGGGAATCCGACCTTCGCCGCAGATCTCGCGCCGGCACTGCGCCAACTCGCCGTCGACCGGCGGGCCGGGATCTTCCACGTCACGAACCGCGGTGCGGTGACCTGGTACGGCTTCGTGCGCGAGGTCCTGGCAGCGGCCGGCCATGACCCCGACCGGCTCTCGTTCCTCGACTCGTTGCGGGTCTTGCAGTGCCGGTTGCCCGAGGCGCCGCACCTCGACACCGAGCCGTGGTATCGGGGCCTGCTGTGGGAGGTGCGGCGTCAG
>JBGSII010000354.1:0-1844 GCA_041742555.1 Ilumatobacteraceae bacterium | reverse complement strand
GTCGCTGTGGCGCGAGCTGCGGCCTGACGGTCCGGTCGGCCTCGTCCGCAGCGACCGGTCCCGCATAGCGTCGTCGCATGGCCGACCTGGTGCCCGCCCCTGCGAGCGTGTTCTGCCGCGCAACGTTGAACTTCGCGTCGCGTGGTGGTGCGCTCGTCGCCGAGCCGGTGGAGATCGACATCCTCGACGGCCGCAGCGCCGACCTTCCGGGTTGGCAGGAATGCGGCTTCGAACTGGTGTCCCACGTCACCGAAGCGTCGAGTTGGGACGACGAGGAACTGGCTGCGGTCCACCATCGGGAGATGGAGGAGCTCGCTCGTCGGATGACCGGCTGCGACGTCGCCTTGGTCTCGAACCACATCAAGCGTGGACCCGAGCACGCCAAGCTCCACGAGGATCTGGCACCGATCTCCTTCGTGCACTCCGACTTCGCCGCCGGCTACGACGACCTGGTCCGTGACTCGTACCTGCATCCCGATCGCGAGGGGACGCAGCGGGCGCTCGAACGCAACGAGATCTCGGGGGCCGACGTCGTGGCTGCCTCCCGACTGGTGATCCTGCAGTTCTGGAGGAACATCGGCGCCGCCAAGATGGACTTCCCACTCGCGTTCTGTGATGCGCGAACGGTCGCGCCGACCGATGGGCGCCCGATGCCGGTGAACGACTATGCAGGCTCTGGCGTCGACTTCGAGGCGGTCGCCGTGCTCGAACCGACCGACTCGTCGCCGTATCGCTGGTATGCCTTTCCCGAACTGCGCCATCACGAGGTCGTGGCATTCCGCACCTACGACACCGACCTCGTCGAGCGCGGCGAGACCTGGTTCACGCCTCATTCGGCGTTCCGCGACCCGCAGGTCGAGATCGGCCACCCGGCCCGCTCGAGCATCGAGCTCCGCGCGATCTGCTTGTACCGGTGAGGAGGCCGGGCCGGCCGGACCGACGCCGCTCTCAACGAGCGTCGGCGAGCGCGTGGTCAGCGCTCCGGCGTCGGCGAACGCGGGAAACGATCTCGACCACGATGTTGCCGACGACGAAGCCGACGAGCGCCGAGATCAGCGTGTTCACCGTCCACGCGAGGACGCCGCCGATCACCGGGATGTCCTCGACCAGGTGCTCGGCGTCATGGACGACGTCGTGCGGCCAGTGCCAGCCGAGCTCCTCGGCCCCGGCGATGAGGATGTGGCCGCCGACCCAGAGCATCGCGATCGTGCCGACGATCGACAGCAGTGCGAGCAACTTGGGCATGCCGTCGACGAGCATGCGTCCGACCCGCTGTGACGACGCGTCGTCTCGCTGGGCGAGGCGAAGGCCGACGTCGTCCACTTTCACGATCAACGCGACGACCCCGTAGACGACCGCGGTGATCAGCACGGCGACGATGACGAGGATGATCGCCCGCGACAGCAGCGGCTCGTCGAGCACCTCCTTGAGCGCGATCACCATGATCTCGCCCGACAGGATGAAGTCGGTGCGAATCGCCCCCTTCACGGTCTGTTCCTCGGCCTCGGGCCCGGCCATCACCGCCGGGATGTCCTCGGCAGGCTCATGGTGGTGACCGAGCCGGTGGCGTACCTTCTCGGCGCCTTCGAAGCACAGGTAGGTCCCGCCCAGCATCAGGATGATCTCGACGAGCACCGGCGCGACCGCGCTCAGCAGCAACGCCGCAGGGAGGATGAACACGATCTTGTTCCGGAGGGAGCCGGTGGCGATCCGACGGATGATCGGCAGTTCGCGTTGAGCGGCGAGTCCTCGGACGTAGGCGGGTGTGACCGCTGCGTCGTCGACGACCACGCCCGCCGCCTTCGCACTCGCTCGTCCGGCGGCGGCTCCGACGTCGTCGACCG
>JBGSII010000353.1:0-16052 GCA_041742555.1 Ilumatobacteraceae bacterium | reverse complement strand
CAAGGTCGGCCGATGAGCGGCGCCGTCCACGATGTGCCGGGCACGTCTCGCACGCCGATGCGACCGCTGGTGGTGTTGTGTCCGCACTTCGCGCCGGACACGGCGCCCACGGGGGTGGTGATGACCCGCATCGTCGAGGAGCTCGTCGGCCTGGGCCACACGGTGCACGTCGTCACCTCACTGCCGTGGTATCGCTCCCATCGAATCGAAACGGGTTGGACCGGACGGCTCGTACGCACGGAGCGGACATCATGGGGATCGATCACCCGCGTGCACCCGTTTCCCGGGCGCGACAAGTCGAACCTGGTGCGCCGAGCGCTCGGCTTCGGCGCGTACTCGCTGCTCGCAGGCCTGCAGTGTCTTCGCGTCGGCGGGTGGCTCCGGCGATCGGGCGCGGTGATCGCCATGTCGCCCCCGCTCACGCTGGGACTCACCGGGTGGGTGGCGAGTCGACTGCGCCGGTGTCCGATGGTCTTCAACATCCAAGACGTGTTCCCGGACGCCGCTGTCGAGACCGGTGCGATCTCGAACCGGACGATCATCGCCGCCGCCTCGTGGCTCGAGCGGGCGAGCTACCGGGCTGCGGATGCAGTGACGGTGTTGTCCGACGACCTACGCGACAACGTGGTGGCCAAACTTGGCGCTGGTGGCACGGTGCACGTCATCCCCAACTTCGTCGACACCGAGGCGATCATGCCCGCCGATCGAGCGACGCCGTACCGGGCAGAACTGGGCCTCGGTGACGGTCCGGTGGTGCTGTACGCGGGCAACGTCGGGTTCTCCCAATCGCTGGAGTTGGTCCTCGAAGCGGCCCGAGCGCTGCCTGACGTCGTGTTCCTGATCAACGGTAACGGTGCGGCACGCTCGTCGTTGGAGTCAGCGGCCGTCGGCCTCGCCAACGTTCGCTTCGCCGACTACATCGCGCCCGAACGACTCTCTGAGTTGCTCGCGACGGGCGATGTCCACGTCGTGCCGCTTCGACGTGGCCTCGGTCGGGTGAGTGTTCCATCCAAGACCTACTCGATCATGGCCGCCGGCCGCCCGGTCGTCGCGTCGATCGACCAGGGCACCGCCGTCCCGCAGATCCTCGCCGAATCCGGCGGGGGTGTCTCGGTGGCGCCCGACGAGGCGGCGGTGTTCACGGAGGCGATCCGCGAGCTGGTCGATGATCCCGAACGGGCGCGAGAACTCGGCGCGAGCGGCCGCGTCTGGGTCGAACTCAATGCGTCGCCCGCGGCCGTCGGGCGCGCCTACGACCACCTCGTGCGTTCCTTGGCGCGAACCCGGCCCTGAACCCGCATCGGATCCGGGCGCCGCTAGCCTCTCATGGTCGTGGCACCCTCCTCGTCATCCACCAAGAAAGCTGCCAAGCTGGCCAAGTCCGGCCAGGGCAAGAAGGTCCGATTCCAGGGCGGAACGCTGTTCCCCGTGGTCGTGACGATCGTGATCGTGCTCGGGCTGTCGCTCGTGTTCTACGCCCGGCAGAGCCAACCCTCGGTCGACGCCTCGGGCGCACCGCAGCAGAGCGACCACTGGCATCACGCGTACGGTTTCTACCTCTGCGACACCTGGTTCAAGTTGGAGGGCGACGCCGAAGACCAGGGGACCGACGACTTCACCCAGTATCAGCGCACCGGCATCCACAGCCACGACGACGGCCTGATCCACTGGCATCCGTTCTCGTCGGCGTCGGTCGGCACCAATGCGAAGCTCGGCGTGTTCCTCGACACCTATGGCGTCGAGCTGACGAACGACAAGCTCACCTTCCCGGAAACGCAGCAACCGGCGTTGGAGAGCCAACTCGCTGCCCAGGATCCGCCACGCGAGGACATCCTGGTCTGGGAGGACGGCGACACGTGCACGATCGACGGCTCCGAGGAGAACGCCGAGCTGAAGGTGGTCGTCTGGAACAACTTCACCGACACCGATGACGGCACGACCTACATCGCGGACTTCGACAACATCCGCCTCGACCAGGACCAGATGGTCGTCGTCATCGCATTCGTCCCCGACGACACCGACATCACCATGCCGCCGTGGGCGCCCGACCTCCCGTCGTTGGGCGAAGTCGACAGCGGCGTCGTCAACCCGAACGACGAGCTCACGCCGGCAACTCCCGAGGGGACCACCCCCGACGGATCGGTGCCGGCGAACACGAGCGCGGACGTTCCCTCGACCACCGAGGGCTGATGCGCGCCGTCGTACTGGTGGGTGGGTTCGGCACCCGCCTGCGCCCGCTCACCCTCACCACCCCGAAGCCGATGCTGCCGATCGGCCACGAGCCGATGATCGCTCGCCTCGTTGATCGCCTCGGACGAGGGGGTGTCACCGAGGTCGTCCTGGCGCTCGGCTTCCGCCCCGAACCGTTCATCGAGGCGTTCCCGGACGGGTTCTGCGGCGACGTGGCGCTGACCTACGCCGTCGAGCCCGAGCCGCTCGACACGGCCGGTGCGATCAGATTCGCGGCCGAGTTCGCCGGTGTCGACGACACCTTCGTGGTGGCCAACGGCGACGTGATGACCGATCTCGACGTGTCGAGCCTCGTCAGGGCCCATCGATCGTTCGGAGCCGAGGCGACACTCCATCTGATCGGCGTCGAGGATCCGTCAGCGTTCGGCGTGGTCGATCTCGCCGATGACGGAGCGGTTCGAGCGTTCGTCGAGAAGCCCGCACCCGGAACCGAGCCGAGCAACCTGATCAATGCGGGGACCTACGTCTTCGAGCCGTCGGTGCTCGATCGGATTCCCTCGGCGACCAAGGTGTCGGTGGAGCGCGACACCTTCCAGCGAATCGTCGCCGACGGTGGCCTCTACGGCGTCGCCACCGACGACTACTGGATCGACGCCGGCGTGCCGCTGCTGTACCGGGCGGCCAACCTCGACCTGCTCGACGGCAAGCGGGTGACCGAGCGATGCGAGCCGATCGCGCCCTCTGCCGAGGTGTCGGTCGACGCCATCGTCGACCACAGCATCGTCGGAGCACACGTGCGCGTCGCATCCGATGCCTCGGTGGTCGATTCGGTGCTCCTGCCCGGAGCGTCGGTGGGGCCGGGTGCGGTGGTCGAGCGGTCGCTGGTGATGGGTGTCGTGGGCGCGGGTGCCGTGGTGCTCGACTCGATGGTCGGTGCCGAGGGCACGGTCCACGACGGCGAGCGGCTGATCGATGCCACTGCGCCGCCCGTCGGCCCGTGACGAGTCTCGACATCGTGACCGTGCCACTACGGTCGGACCTGTGAACGTCGTCGTCATCGGGGGAGCGGGATTCATCGGCTCCCACCTGGTCGATCGGCTCCTGGCCGAGGATCATGTCGTCGATGTCATCGACAATCTCACCACCGGCTCCCTGGCGAACCTCGCTGCTGCGAGGGCGTCGGGCGGGGCGCTGCGCATCCACCACCTCGATGCGGGCTCGGCCGAGGCCGAGTCGTCGATCGGGACGAGACGACCTGACGTCATCGTGCAGCTGGCTCTGCTCCCGCGCCACGACTCCGGGCCGGCCGCCCAGGGCGACGGATTCCTCTCTGCGCTCGCGACGCTCGAAGCGGCACGGCGCCACGGCGTCTCGAAGGTGGTCGTCGCGATTCCTGCCGCTGCGATCTACGGCTTTCCGACGTCGAAGGCCCTGCCGGTCAAGGAGGGTGAGCCGTCACAACTCGAGCCTCGCGGCGTGCGCGGCGTCGTGGCGCGAGCGATCGTGGATCTGCTGGTGTCGTATCGCGACCTGCACGCCATCGAGTTCACGGCGCTGGCGCTCGGCAGCGTGTACGGACCTCGTCAGCGTCCCACCGGTGGTGTGGTCGCCGCCTTTGTCGACGCGGCCGTGCGGGGTCGGGCCCCCGTGTTGCACGGTGACGGTCGCCAGACCCGCGATGTCGTGTTCATCGACGATGTCGTCGACGCGCTCGTGCGGTCGGCGAGTCGGGGGAGCGGGTTGGTGATCAACGTCGGCACGGGAGAGCAGACCTCGATCGCCGATCTCTGGACGAGAATCGCCCGGACGGTCGACGGCGCCGCAGCGTTGGAGCCGACCCGGGCGCCTGCGCGGCCACACGAGCTCCAGCGATTCGCCGTGTCGCCGGTTCGGGCGCGGATCCACCTGGGATGGTCACCGTGGACCACCCTCGACGAGGGGCTTCGTCACTCGGTGCTCGGCCCCGCCTGACGCTGGGGGAGTGCATCCAGTGCATCCAGTGCGTCGTTGGCGAGCTGGCGCGCGATCGCGGGGGTCGACATGACGGTGCCGGTGACGACGCATCGCATGCCCGTAGCCGTGATCGCGTCGGCGTGGTGGGCGTCGACGGTGTCGATCACCAGCGTCGACGCGATCGGCGAGTACAGCGCGGCGACACCGACCGCCGTGGGGGCGTGACCGAGCTCGACCAGCATGCGGTCGGCGGGGCCCTTGAGCGCCGCACCACCCACGATCGGTGAGATCGCGACCACACGATCGCGTCGCTGCGCCAGGAGCTCGTCGACGCCTGCGAGCGATCGAACCGGACCGATCGAGACCAGCGGATTGGATGGCGCGATCACGATGGACGAGGCGGCGAGCAGTGCCGACCTCGCCTGGCTGGTCAGACCCGCCACTCCGTCGAAGCGGACGGACCGGACCGGGACACCGTGACGGAGCCGAACGAAGTAGTCCTGGAACGACACCTCACGACCACGCTGGGCGATGTCGTCCGCGTCGCCGATCGTGACCATGGTCGACAACCGGTCGTCCGACATCGGGAGCACGGTGATGGGCACGTTCCATGCCCGCCGGATCTCGTCGGTCACCTCGGTCAGGGTGGCCCCCTCGCCGAGGCGAGCGGTCCGATAGAAGTGTGTGGCGAGATCGCGGTCGCCCAGGTTGAACCATCGTGGCGCCGCCAGCGAGCCGCGGGGTCGAACCGATTCGAAGCGCTCCAGCGACTCCATCGCATGCCAGGTCTCGTCGACGAGGCCCCATCCCCGAACGGGGTCGATCGCTCCCGCCAGCGTGTAGACGATGGTGTCGAGGTCCGGTGAGATCGCCAATCCGTGCAGCGAGCAGTCGTCGCCGGTGTTGACGATCGCCGTGATCGACCCAGGGTCGTCGACCGCGTCGATCAGCCCCCGGAGGAACCGCGCTGCGCCGACACCTCCACACACGACCGCAATCGATGGTGTCTCACCCATCGCCCGCCAACTCCTCGTACATCGCGTGGTACTTCGCCGCGGTCGACGCCCAGGAGAAGCGCGCCAGATTCGCTCTGCCGCGTCGCACCAGCTTCGTGTACATCTCGTCGTTGGTCACGATCCAGTAGAGGTTGGCCGCGAGCGCCTCGACATCGCGGGCAGGGCTCAGCAGTGCAGCAGCGCCGGCGATCTGAGGGATCGATCCGGCCGTGCTCGCGACGACTGGCGTACCTGCTTGCTGGGCCTCGAGGATGGGGAACCCGAACCCCTCGTCGAGTGACGGGTACGCAACGGCGCGAGCGTGGGTGAGCAGCCAGCGCTTCGTGTCGGCATCGACGATGCCGGTGCGCACGACCCGCTCCGCGAGTTCCGGAGAGAGCCTGGCGAGGGCCCGGTCGACGCTCGCCACGTCGTTGCCGGCTGCTCCGGCGATGACGAGGCGCACCGTCGGGTGTTCTCGTGCGAGACGACCGAAGGCGTCGATCAGTGTCGGCAGGTTCTTGCGGCGCTCGATCGTGCCGAGTGCGAGGATGAACTCGGTGAGTTCGGGTAATCCGGTCGGAGTGATGCTGGCGTCTGGGCGCTCGTCGACGGGTGGAGGGCCCAACAGGACAGTGCGCACCCGTTCGGTGTCGAGCAGGTCCCGGACGCGCCGGGTCGTTGCGTCCGAACTGGTGACGACCTGTGCGCCATCGGCGACGGCACGTCGGAGCACGTCGGCGGCGCGCGCGACGTCTGGTTCGGCGTCCTGCGGGTTGTCGAGGAACCAGCAGTCGTACACCGAGACCACGCGGGGACACCGCGTCGGCGGCACCACGTAGTTCGTGCCGTGGACGACGTCCGGGCGATCGAGCCACCGGTCCATCGGGATCGAGCGGTGCGACCACGTCCGAAGGGCGAGCGCCGCCGGCATCGGGATGCGCCGCTCCGAGGTCCGCAGATGCGCTCGAGCACTCGTGACGTATCGCTGCAGCTCGAGGCCGTCGCGTTCGGCCAGCGCGTCGAGCGTCCATGCCACGGCGTTGCCGATGCCCGTCCGTCTGCCATGGGTCGGCCCGACATCGATCGCCACTCGTAGCATTCGAGCGCCGAGCGTATCCGCGCTTGCTCGCCGTGAGCCCTAGACTCGAGGACCTTATGCCTACTGCGTTCATCACCGGGATCACTGGCCAGGACGGTCAACATCTGGCCGAGTTCCTGCACGGCCGCGGCTATCACGTGTTCGGAATGGTGAAGGGTCAGAACAACCCGCGAGTCGAGGCGCTGCAGCACGAGTTGCCCTTCGTCGAGCTCGTGTCGGGTGATCTCGCGGATCTTCCCTCCCTCGTGAGCGCAATGGAGGCGTGCCAGCCCGACGAGGTGTACAACCTCGGGGCGATCTCGTTCGTGGCGTTGAGCTTCTCGCAGGCGGAGCTGACGGCGAACATCACCGGACTCGGCGTGCTGCGGATGCTGGAGGCGGTCCGGATGGTCGGCGGCAGTCAGAACAACCCGATCCGCTTCTATCAGGCGTCGTCCAGCGAGATGTTCGGGCAGGTCCGCGAGACGCCACAGACGGAGTTGACGCCGTTCCACCCGCGCAGCCCGTACGGCTGTGCGAAGGTGTTCGGCCACGACATCGTCGTGAACTACCGCGAGTCCTACGGCCTGCACGCCTCGTCGGGGATCCTGTTCAATCACGAGGGTCCACGGCGTGGCCTCGAGTTCGTGACACGCAAGGTGACCAATGCGGTGGCTCGGATCAAGCTCGGCCTGCAGGAGGATGTCGTGCTCGGCAACCTCGACTCCAAGCGTGACTGGGGCTACGCGGGCGACTACGTCAAGGGCATGTGGCAGATGCTGCAACAGGACGAGCCCGACGACTACGTGTTGGCCACCGGCGAGACCCATTCGATCGAGGATCTCGTGCAGCGAGCCTTCGGCGAGGTCGGCATCGAGAACTGGGCCGACTACGTGCGTCAGGACCGCAAGTTCCTCCGTCCCGCCGAGGTCGACCTGCTGATCGGTGATGCGACCAAGGCACGCACCAAGCTCGGCTGGGAGCCCGAAGTCGACTTTCCCGCCCTGGTCAAGATGATGGTCGCCCACGACCTTCGACGCGAAGCCGACAAGGCGGGGATCGAGCTGCACTGACGCGTTCGAGCCTCAGGTCTCGAACGGCATGTCGGTGATCGCCTCCATGATCGACTCGTTCGTCGGCGACGCCCCGACCCTCAGTCGGTGACGCAAGGCGAGCGCGAACGCCCCCAACGCAACCACGGACGAGACGACCAGGCCGATTTCGATTCGGCGGAACACCTCGTCACTCGACAGCCAGGTCGCGAGCGCGAACGACGCCAGACCCACGGCCCATCCGATGGCGACGAGCGAGTGTCCCTGCAGCGCAATCACGGCTTGCGCGGTCGCGAGCGCCAACATGTACACCGCACTGCTCAGCGTCAACATGGCAAGAGTGCGCCCCGTCAGATCGGCGTCGTACACCAACTGTAGGAGCCACGGCCCGAGGAGGAACGCGCCCGCAGTGCCGGCGACACCGACGGCGAGGACGAGGAGCATCAGGCGTTTCAGCCCGGACCGGAACTCGGCGTAGGCCCCTTGCGCCGCTTGGCGGCTCAGTCTCGGAAGCAGCGCCGCCTGCACCGCCTGGAACAGGAACAGGGGAATTCGCGACAGCAGCACACCGTAGGAGAACGCGGTGACCAGCGCCTCCTCGTCGTCCGAGGCGAGCAGGCTCGCCGTGATCGGGCCGGCATTGAGCAGCGTCGCGGCACACACCGAGCCGACGAGCAACCAGCCGAGGTTCGGGGTCACCTCGGCCCATTCGGCCGGTGGTCCTGGCTCGGTGCGCAATGCTCCTCGCCTCGCGACGTACGCCACGGCGAACAGCGGTGACACCGCAACCGCCATGCCGTACGCGCCTGCAGCGGTCACGCCGACCACCGCGAGCGCGACACACAGGACGATGCGAACGATCCCGTCGGCGCCGAGCACGACGGCATAGTCGTGGAAGCGGCCGCTGCCCGACGCGACGCCCCTGGTCATGTGAGCAGGTGCATATGCCGCGAATGCCACGATCAGTGCGACGACCATGAACCAGTCGCCGTCGAAGTACGACGACGCGATGATCGGGCTGAACAGCACGATGACCACCGTCACGAGTGCGACGAGGATGGCGCCAAGACGGACCACCTTCTGCACCACGGGTTGGCCGCCCTCGCCCACCGCGCGGCGATGCGACAGTGCCCGTCCGAGCTCCTGCTCGAGCGGCAGGAAGAAGCCTGGAGCCAACGCGAAGATCGCGAACCACATCGCTGCGATCGGCGCGAACTCCTCCGCCCCACCGACGGCGACGGTGCCGACCTTGAAGAACGCGTACGTGGCGACTCCGGCGATCAGCAGCGAGATACCGACAGGGATCGTGCCTTCGGGCAGCGGTGTACGCGCCTGCACGGGGGTATCTGCTGACGACACGAGCATCGGAGCCTAGCGAGGTTCCGTGTCGTCGGGTGCTCAGCGTCGCAGGCTGCGCTCGAGTTCGCGTCGACGAACCTGGGCTCGCTGGAAGCCGAGGAGACTCAGCCCGACGGTGACGTAGGTCGCGTCCTTGGCCAGCTCGGCCGCCCGGCCGATCACGGCGCCGCCGACGTCGACCGTTCCACGAACCGCGCGCACGACGTCGAAGTCGGTCAGATCGATGCTGGTCGGGTCGAACCGCCCGCCCGAGCGGCCGGCATCAGGGCGGGTCGAAGCCATGACGGCAGGATAGCGAGCCGCCTCGCTAGCCTCGCTCCATCGTGGAATCGGACATCCCATCTGCACCGCCGGTCGTCGCGGTCGTCGTCGTGCACGAACCTGGAGACTGGTTCGACGACACGCTCGACGCGATCGCGCGCCAGGACTACCCGAATCTGCGCACCCTCTTCCTCGTCGTCGCCGAGCACGACCCGGTGGACGCAGCCCAGACGATCGGCGAGCGGATCGAGCAGCGGCTTCCCGACGCGTTCATCCGAGCGATCGGGGCGAACGTCGGATTCGGGTCGGCGGCCAACGAGGTCCTGCGCCTCGTGGAGGGCGACAACGGGTTCTTCCTGCTCTGTCACGACGACATCGCTCCCGAGCCGGACGCGCTCCGGCTCATGGTCGAGGAGCTGTACCGCTCGAACGCCGGAGCAGTGGGGCCGAAGATCGTCGAGTGGGACGACTCCAGGGTTCTGCAATCGGTCGGCCTGGGCATGGACCGCTTCGGCGAGATCGATCCGGTCATCGAGCCGGGCGAGGTCGACCAGGAGCAGCACGACGGGGTGCGCGACGTGTTCGTGCTGCCCTCCGCGTATCTGCTGGTGCGAGCTGACCTGTTCCGCGAGCTCGGCGGCTTCGATCCCGACATCGACTTCTACGGTGAGGACACCGAACTCTGCTGGCGGATCCATCACAGCGGCGCCCGTGTGGTCGTCGTGCCGTCGGCGAGGGTGCGACACATCGGCCGGCTGAGGCAGCGACGGCCCGATCTGCGACACGCGACGTTGCGCGCTCGGCACCGGATGCGGTCCGTTGCCACGTTGACGGGCACCTCTCGGTTGCCCGCGCGGTCGATCGAGATGGTGTTGTTGACGTTGACCGAGCTCGTGGTCGGCTTGTTCACGGCCCGCTTCGGACAGGCGTGGAACTCGTTCCGGGCGCTGTTCGGGCTGATCCCGCGAACACCGGCGCTGCTCGCTCGGCGTCGTGAGGTGAAGGCCTTGCGCCGGGTGCCCGAACGTGAGGTGTTCAGCTTGCAGGAGCGCGGCAGCGCCCGGCTGAACTCGTATCTTCGCAGCCGCGAGACGGCGACCTACGTGGGATCCGGCGCCCAGGTCCGCCGTTGGCGACAGAGCACGACCGCACCGGTCATCGCCTGGATCGCGGTGATCGCAGGATTGTTCGTCGGTGCCCGGTCCTTCTTCGAAAGTGGGCTGCCGCCGGTCGGCGAGTTCCTCGCGTTCCCGCAGAGCCCTCGACAGCTGCTCGACACGTTCCTGTCGGGTTGGAACCCGAACGGAGCAGGTGCCACGTCGCCGAATCCGACTGGATGGGCGACCCTGTCGGGGCTCAGCGTGTTCACGCTGTTCCACATGGGACTGCTGCAGACGCTGTTCACCCTCGGTCTGTTGCTCGTGGGTTCGGCCGGTGTGTGGCGGCTGTCGTCGGTGTTCACGTCGACGAGGGCCCGAATCGCCGCGCTGCTGGTCTACTCGTTCAGCCCGATCGTCAGCGGCGCCATGTCCGGCGGTCGGCTCACCGTGCTCGTGGTCTATGCCGCGACGCCGTGGGTGCTCGACCTGATCCGTCGCGCGGCCGGAGTCGAGACCGCCGATCCGGACAGCGCCGAACTGGACGTGGCCGACGGCATCGTCGATCTCGCGACGGGTGACCGTGTGCGCCGCGCCCTGGCCGCAGCGCTGGTCCTGGCGCTCGCGGTCGCGTTCGCTCCGGTGATGCTCCCGCTCACCGTGGTGCTGACGGTGGTCTTCGCGCTCGGCACGGTCCTGGCCAGAGGGTCGCTCGCGACGGCCGGATGGTCGCTGGCGGCAGGGTTGGCCGCTGTGGTCGGCGCCGCCATCTTGAACTTGCCGTGGATCACCTCGTGGTCCTGGGAGGGAGTCGTCGGCGCGCCGCCGATCGGGGAAGCGGGACTCGGGTTGTTGCCGCTGGCGTCGTTCGAGATCGGGCGCACCGACTTCGCGGCGCTCGGCCTCGCGCTGTACCTGCCCGTCCTGGCGGCAGTACTGCTCGCTCGTGCGTGGCGCCTCACCTGGGCGATCCGGGCATCGCTCCTGGTCCTCGCGTTCGGTGCACTCGCCGTGCTCGCCGACCAAGGAACCTTCCCGTTCGCCATGCCCGAAGCAGGAGTGCTGCTCGTCCCGGTCGCGCTCGGCCTCGCGATCGCTGCGGGAGCCGCACTCGCGGCGTTCGATCTCGACGTCCGCGGCGGGACGTTCGGCTGGCGGCAGCCACTGGGCATCCTGGCATCGGTCGCCGTGGTGGTCGGGCTGGCCCCGGGGGTCGCCGCCCTCGCCGATGGGTCCTTCCAAGTGCCCTCGACGCCGCTCGCGCGGCTGCTCGATGCATCGCTCCCGGACGCTTCACCGGCTGGTGACTACAACGTGCTGCTGATCGGTGACGCTCGGCTGCTTCCGGTTCCCGCGACCGAGTACCGCGACGGAGTCTCGTGGGCGATCATCGATGACGGTGCGCTCGACGTGCGAGATCGATGGATGCCTCCGTCGAACGCCGCTGCGTCGCTGGTCAACACCGCGCTCGACGAGATGGCCTCCACGTCGACGCTGCGCGCTGGTCGACTCTTGGCGCCGCTCGCGATCCGTTTCGTCGTCGTTCCCGAGTTCGACGGCGTGGACTCGACGGTCGACGACCCACTGCCGCTCCCGACGGGTCTGGTGGCGGCACTCGAGGACCAACTCGATCTCGTCGCCGTCCGGCCCGGGCTTCCGACGCTCGAGGCGTTCGAGAATCGCGCATGGGTGCCCAAGCAAGCCCAGCTCGATGCAGATGCCGCGGCAGCGAGCGATGCGGCCGGCGCGGAGGTGCTGGTTCGAACCGATCTCTCTGCATCGGTTCCGCTGTTCGTCGGCGCTGATCAGCTCGGCACCACGACCGACGATGTGTCGGCCGGAGTCGTCCACCTCGGGGTTCCGTTCGACGATGCGTGGACGCTCTCCGTCGACGGAACGTCGATCGAACCTCGCCGGGCATTCGGGGAGACCACCGCCTACGACGTCGCAGCGTCGGGGGGCGCAACGCTCCGATACGACACCTCGGCGCTGCGCTGGCTCGCAGTGCTGGCCCAGACCGCGTTGTGGATCGCGGCCATCGTGATCGCGGCACGGGTGCGGGTCTCGGTCGGTCGGCGGGGTCCACTGCTCCTCACCGACGAGACGTTGATCGACCTCGGTGACGCGACCGTCCCCACGCTCCTCGACCCCGGTCTCGCCGCAGAGCCCGGCGGCGACGCAACCCGAGATGCGAGCGAGGCGACGACGTGAACCGGCGCGCCGTTCCGGCACTGGTCGTGCTGTTGGTGGGTCTGGCGGCCCTGATCGCCGTCGGGCTGGATGAGCCCGCGGACACCGATCCGTTCTTCGCGGCCACAGCCGAGGCATGGATGCCCGCGGTCAGCGACAACGGTGCGCTCACCGGGAGCTGGTTCTGTCCCGGTGTTCCGGCGAGCGGAGAGGACGGCGTCGGCGGTGAGGTCGTCGTCGCGAACCGTGACGACGAGCAGCTCGTCGGCCGGTTCACGGTCCTCACGCCCGACGGCGTCGGCGCCAGCGAGGTGCTGACGGTCGAACCGTGGTCGCGGACGACGATCGACGTCGACGCCTTCGTGACGGCGCCGTTCGCGAGCGTCGTGGTCGAGATCGACGGCGGTCGCGGGTTCGTCGAGCAACGCGCGCAGCATCCGGCAGGGGATTCGGTCGCGCCGTGCGCGGACAACACCTCTGGTGAATGGTATTTCGCTGACGGGTTCACCGTCGACGGAAGCGTCGAGACGCTCATCCTCACCAATCCGTACGAGGACGCGGCCGTCGTCGACCTGGTGTTCGCCACCGAGGCCGGCGAGTCGACCCCGGCGGCGTTCCAGGGCTTCACGATCCTCCCGCAGTCCGTCAAGACCATCCCGATCGCCGAACTCGGCGCCCGTGACGAGCCGGTGATCGCCGTCAAGATCGCGGCCGAGCGAGGGCGACTCGTCGTCGGCCGTGCTCAGCACTATCTCGGTGGCGGCCGTCTCGGCTACGGCGTCTCGCTCGCGGCCCCTGCGCTCCGTGACCAGTGGTGGTTCGCCGACGGTGAGGCCGGCGATGGAGTCAGCGAGACCTTTGCGATCTACAACCCGACCGACGACGACGTGCAGGTCGACGTCGTGTTCCTCGGCATCCCGCTCGATGCCGGCGCCGGCGAGACCGAACCGATCGATGTACCTGCCCGTCAGGTCGTCGTCTACGACCCGGCCGCCGGCGACGATGCGAGCGTGGTGCCCGATGGACGGCACGCGTCGGTGTTCTCCACGTTGGCCGAACAGTCGATCGTCGTCGAGCGGGTGTTGACCCGTCCCGCGGGCGACTCGGTTGCGACGTCGGTCGTGCTGGGTGCTCCCCCCAGGATCAACGACGGCTACGTCGCCTCCCGCTGGCACATCGGCATCGGCCCGACGGATCCCGCGACCGAGGCGCTCGTGGTGTACAACGTCGACAACGTCGATGGGACGATCACCATCGAGGCGGTGGGACCGGGTGGACCATCAGCGGTTCCGAGCCTCACCGAGGTGCCCATCGGGGCAGGCCAGGTGCTCGCGATCGACCTCGTCGATGCCGACGTGCTGAATGCCGAACTGATCGTTCAGGCGAGTACTCGGGTGTTCGTCGAACGGTCGCTGCCTCGCGGGAACGGACTGATCGGCACCTCCGGGTCGTGGGCCCTGCCCGCAGCCAGCGGCTGACGGCCGCGCGTCGGCTCGCAGCTCGTACGTCGTAGCATCGAGTCGATGGAACGCGTGATCGTCGCCCTCGTGATCGTGGTGATCGTCGGGGTCGTCGCCGCAGCGGCGAGGCGTCGGCGCGTGCCGGACGCTCCCACACAGCGCAGGTTCAGTGCACCCGAACAGCTCGACCGCAACGACTTCGCCCG
Source organism: Ilumatobacteraceae bacterium (assembly GCA_041742555.1). Classification (GTDB taxonomy): domain Bacteria; phylum Actinomycetota; class Acidimicrobiia; order Acidimicrobiales; family Ilumatobacteraceae; genus Sva-07. Next base: position 2,208 of record JBGSII010000353.1, on the reverse strand, counting down.
GCCGCACGCTCCGTGGCTCGTCGCAGTGTTCTCGTCGGCGACGTGTGACGTGTGCGCCCAGGTGGTCGCCAAGGCCGCCGTGTTGGAATGCAGCGACGTCGTCGTCGTCGACGTCGAGTACGCCACCGACCGGGCACTACACGAGAAGTACTCGATCGACGCAGTGCCGACGGTCGTGGTCGCAGATGCGCAGGGTGTGGCCGCTGCAACGTTCCTCGGGCCGATGACCGCGACCGATCTCTGGGCCGCCGTCGCCGAAGCTCGTGATCCCGGGTCCACCCCGAGTGCGGGCAGCTGTCAGCGCGATCGTACGAACGCCGACTGAGTTGCGCTCACCGGTCGGCGGTGCCGGTCAGTGGGCGACGGTGTCGTCGGCTGGCTGGCCCGACTCGGCCATGCCCTGCTGGATGAGCTTGGCCACCTCGGGCCCGTCGATCGTCTCGCGATCGAGGAGCGCTTCGGCGATCAGCTCGAGGCCCCGGCGATGGCGGCTCAGCACGTCGCGGGCCCGGCTCTCCTGCGTGGTGAGGATCCGGGCGATCTCCTCGTCCAACAGCTTGGCCGTGTCGTCGGAGTATTCACGCTGCGAAGACATGAGGTCCTCGCCGAGGAACACTGCTTGCTGGCTGCTCCAGGCCATCGGTCCGACCCGCTCGGACATGCCCCACTCGCGCACCATGCGGCGGGCGATTCCCGTGGCCTGTTCGAGGTCGTTGGCAGCGCCGGAGTTGAGATGGCCGAACACGATCATCTCGGCGACACGGCCACCCATCGCTTTGCAGATCGTGTCCTCGAAGAACTCCTTCGAGTACGTGTGACGCTCCTGGGGGAGCGACCACGTGACGCCGAGGGCCATGCCGCGGGGCAGGATCGTCACCTTGTGCAGCGGGTCGCCATGGGGCAGCACCGTGGCCAGCAGGGCGTGGCCGCCCTCGTGATAGGCCGTGGCCCGCTTCTCCTCGGCCGACAGGATCATCGATTCGCGCGTCGCGCCGAGCACCACACGATCGCGGGCGTTCTCGAAGTCGATCCGTTCGATCTCCTTGGCGCCGCGCCGCACTGCGACGAGTGCGGCCTCGTTGACCAGGTTCGCGAGGTCGGCTCCGGACATCCCGGGGGTTGCCTGTGCCATCGTCTCCATGTCGACGTCGGGGCCCATCCGCTTGTCGCGGCTGTGCACCTCGAGGATCGCCTGGCGTTCTGTCGCCTCCGGAAGCGGTACGACGATCTGACGGTCGAAACGTCCCGGGCGCAGCAATGCCGGGTCGAGGATGTCGGGCCGGTTGGTCGCCGCCATGATCACGATCCCCTCGGACGTCTCGAAGCCGTCCATCTCGGCGAGCATCTGGTTGAGCGTCTGCTCGCGCTCGTCGTGGCCGCCGCCGAGTCCGGCACCGCGCTTGCGGCCGATCGAGTCGATCTCGTCGACGAAGATGATCGCCTTGCCCATCCGGCGAGCCTGCTGGAACAGATCTCGAACCCGACTCGCGCCGACACCGACGAACATCTCCATGAAGTCCGAACCGGTGACGCTGAGGAAGCCGACACCTGCCTCTCCGGCCACGGCGCGCGCAAAGAGCGTCTTGCCGGTACCGGGAGGGCCGACGAGCAGGATGCCCTTGGGGACGCGGGCGCCGATCTCGCGGAAGCGTTCGGGCATCCGGAGGAAGTCGACCACTTCGGTGATCTCCTGCTTGACCCCGGCGTAGCCCGCGATGTCGTCGAACGTCGTCGACGGTCGATCGGCGTCGTAGGCCTTGGCCTTGCTCTTGCCGATCGACATCACGCCGCCCATCTGGCCCTGCGCTCGGCGTTGCATCCAGACGAAGAACCCGATGATCAGCATCACCGGCAGGAAGATCGACAGGATCCCGAGCAGCCAGTTGTTGCTCGGAGCGACGAAGGTGAACTGGACGTCGTTCTCGATCATCAACTCCTGGTCGGCATCGGAGACGCCCGTCTCGGCCCGACCGGTGGTGGTGTACTTGTCGCCGTTGGTGAACTCGCCGGTGATCTTTCCCGACCCAGTGTTGATCTCGGCGGTCGCCACGTTGCCCTCGATCATCTGAGTGCGCCACTCGGAGTACTCGAGCGTCTCGCCTCCGCTGCTCGGCCACAGGCTCGGCACGAGGAACGCGGCCGCGAGCACGCCGACGAGCACCCAGATCGTCCAGCGCGGCCAGCTGCCGGGTCCGCGCCCGCCCGACG
>JBGSII010000352.1:0-19253 GCA_041742555.1 Ilumatobacteraceae bacterium | reverse complement strand
CGACGACGTCGAGGTCGGCGGCGAGCTCACGGCACGCAGCGACTCGGTCGGCGCCGGGCGCATGACCGGCGAGCAGTGCGTACTCACCATCATGGGGCGTGATCACCGTCGGACGGACACGTGGCCGCAGCAGCGGCCCAGCACCGTCGGCGCTCCACGCGGCGGCAAAGATGCCGTCGCCATCGATCACCACCGGGAGCGTTGCATCACCGATCAACGCACGCGCCGACGAGACGGTCGCCTCGTGCCGACCGAGCCCGGGACCGATGACGAGCGCCGCGTACCGGTCGAGGTCACGGAACACATCGGTCTCGAACTCGGTCGGAGGAATTCGGTGCTGGATGATCTCGCTGCGCGCTCCCGGATCGACGCCAGGGCTCGACAACGCGACGAGCCCCGCGCCGGATCGAGCTGCGGCCTCGGCACACAGACGCCCGGCTCCGAGCATGCCCGGGCTGCCGGCGACGACTCGGACCGCACCGTTCCATTTGTGCGCGTCGGCTGACCGCGTCGACCACCACACCGCAACATCCGCACCCTCGACGAGGTGCTGGCTCGCGACCGAGACGTCGAGTCCGATGTCGACCACGTCGTTGACTCCGCAGAGTCCGCGGCCCGCGCCGAACACGAGCCCGGGCTTGAGCGCCTGGAACGTGACCGTGCGGTCGGCGGCGAGCACGCCGGGCCCGGCCTCACCGGTCAGCGCGTTCACGCCGCTCGGTATGTCGACTGCAAGCACCAACGGCCGCCGGCCGTCGGGCGCAACGATCTCGGGAGCGATCCACTCTCCGCGGAATCCCGTGCCGTAGGCGGCATCGATGACCAGATCGCACGGTGCCAGCCGCGGCGGCCGCATCGCTGCGTCGACCACCTGCACCTTCACTCCGCGCCGCTCGAGATACCTGGCAGCCGTCCGGCCATCGCTGCCGTTGTTGCCACCGCCGGCGACCACCGCCACCACACGCCCGTACGCGCCACCGAGCATGTCGAGAGCGACGCGTGCGGTGGCCCGGCCCGCTCGATCGATCAGCTCCTCGACGGGCTCCGGCGCTGCGGCATCGATCGCCCGCATCTCCTCGGGCGTCACGATCGGGATCACGAACGCGAGCGTAACGAACCGCGTCCGAGCCCCGGCAGGCTCAGCCGGCCAGCAGCGATTCCTTCAGGTCCCGTTTGACGAACTTGCCGTTGGCGTTTCGCGGGAGCGATTCGTCGAGGAACCACACCCGCTCGGGAACCTTGAACTTGGCGAGGTGCTCGCCGAGTCGCTCCAGGAGCTGCTCCTCGGTCATCGAAGCGCCAGGGGTGAGCACGATCGCAGCGCCGACGATCTCACCGAGCCGGTCGTCGGGCACGCCGAACACCGCGGCCTCCGCCACACCGTCGAGCTCGTAGATCGCCGCCTCGACCTCCGAGCAGTACACGTTCTCGCCACCGCGCAACACCATGTCCTTGATGCGATCGACGATGAACACGAATCCATCGTCGTCGATGGTCGCGACGTCGCCCGTGTGGAACCAGCCGTCTCGGATCGAGTCGGCCGTCGCCTCCGGCCGGTTCAGATACCCCTTGATCACGATCGCGCCGCGGACGCACAACTCACCGGGCTGGCCGGCGGGGACCTCGTTGTCGTTCTCGTCGACGAGCTTGGCCTCGAGCGTCGGGACCACTCGACCACACGACAGGGGCTTGGCGACGTACAGGCTGCCGGAGTTGGCCGTGACGATGCCGTGGGTCTCGGTGAGGCCATAGCCAGTGCTCGGCGCACCGCCGGCCAGCGACTTGTCGATCTTGTCGACGAGATCCGGCTGCAGCGGCGCACCACCGCCGCCCATTCCGGCCAGCGTCGACGTGTCGCGCGTCGCCCAGTCCGGATGCAGGAGCAGCTCGCGGCTCATCGTCGGCACACCGGAGAAGTTGGTCACGCCCTCTCGCTCGATCAGCTCGAGCGCTCGACCGGCATCCCACTTGTAGGTGAACACGATTCGCGCTCCGGAGATCGTTGCGGGATGGAGCAGGCAATTGTTCGCCGTGACGTGGAACAGCGGTGTCGGCGCCATGAACACCGTCTGCCTCGGCTGGCCGTTCGCATCGGTCGATGGAGGCGGTGCCACGACACCGGCCTTCGCGCCGGCGAGACCGGCGACGGTTGTCATGAACACGATGTTCAACAGGTTGTGCACCGAACCACGGTGGGTGAGCTGCGCCCCCTTCGGGAACCCGGTCGTGCCGGAGGTGTAGAAGATGCAGGCATCGTCGTCGGGGTCGATCTCGACGCTCGGGAGGTCCGGTGGCGCCGACGCCGGGTCGATGACGTCCTCCCACCGCTCGGCGCCGTCGGGGAGATCGCCGTCGTAGCGCACCGTGATCAGTGCCATGGGTGCGGTCGATCGGAGCTCGTCGAGCACCGGCAGCACACGCTCGACACGTTCGCTGTCGGCGATCAGCACCTTCGGCCGCGAATCGGACAGGCCGTACTTCATCTCCTCGGTGGTCCACCATGCGTTCATCCCGACGACGGCGGCGCCGATCGAGATCACTGCCCAGTAGCCGAACACCCACTCGGGGTAGTTCCGCATGGCGAGGGCGACCCGATCCCCCGGCTGGACACCGTGCACATCGACCAGCCGTGCAGCCAGCGCCCGAATGATCGCGTCAGCCTCGGCGAACGTGTACCGCTCGTCCTCGTAGACGACGTAGTCGCGATCGCCGTATCCCCGAGCCATCTCCCACACGCTTCGCATGCTCGGCAGAGCGCTCTCGAACACGGTGATCGGCACACCGCGCACATCGATCGTCGTGGTCGCAAATTGCGCCCCAGGTGCCGTCAACTCGTCCCACGCCTCTGTGTACTGCTCGATCATGGCGAGCATGTTCGCAGCGGCGGGAGGCGAAGTCCTAGTCGAACGAATCCGGCGACGGGAGTGACGGCCCGTCAGCGACCACATAGGCGGCAGCGATCAGATCGCTGTGCGTCAACGAAAGGTGCCATGCGACGACACCGGCTCGAGCGGCGAGCTCGGCCGCGCGGCCGGAGAAGCCGAGCGACGGGCGTCCGGATTCCGCCCGCTCGACCCAGACCTCGTGGAATCCGAATGCTCCCAAACCGACGCCGAGCGACTTCATGACTGCCTCACGTGCCGCGAAACGAGCGGCGAGCGACGGCACCGGATCGACCTGTTGCTCGACATAGGCCAGCTCGATCTCCGTGAACAGTCGCGAGCGCATCGACGGCGTGCGCTCGAGCGACCGACGAAACCGCTCGATCTCGACCAGGTCGACACCGATTCCGATCACGCCCACGCCGCGGCTCCGACGCTCGTCACCGACGCCAGTGATCGGCGGCGTCGGAGATCGGTTCGATCAGGAGTTCAGCGACGGGCAACTCACCGAGCAGCGACTCGTCGAAGCTGCCTTCGGTCTCCGTCACCCAGTCGACCAACCGGTCGTAGCGGCGGTCGTAGCCCTGGAGCACACCGCGCATCACCGCGGCTGGGAGTCGATCGTGAAAGGCGACGTGGAGCAACGTGATGCCGGTCGTCTCGCCTCCCTTCACCTCGGGGACGAAGGCCACCGTGCGACCATCGCTGCGACCGACGGCCACCAACACCTCACGCTCGGACGCGACCCGGTGCTTCGTCCCGCGCAGCTGAGCTTCTCGCTCGACGCGGCTCGGCAGATCGCGGGAGATGCCGCCGCGATCGATGATCGAGATCGTGTCGCCGTCGACGCGATAGCGCGTGAAACCGCGCACGTCGGCCACCGCCGGATCGAGGTCGGCCAGCACCTTGAGCGTTCGGTAGCTGAGCACGTCACGGCCCGCGCCCGCCGCCAACACCGCCTGCACCAGCGCGCGATCGATGACATCTTCGTCGCTGCGAGAGATACCGACGGTGACCGTCTTCGCCTGGTGTTTGATCGTGTCGACCGGACGAGTGAGTTCTTCGATGGCTCTCGTGAGGGCGGCAACGACATCGTCGATCAGCGCGGCCGGCGTGCCGACCTTGCCCGACTGCTGCTGGTACTGCTCGATCGGCCGCTCGGATGACACGTCTCGGAGCAGCCCGTACAGACGCGCAGCGGTCGATGCCTCGAGGTGGCCGTCGTAGTAACCGGAACGCAGGCCGTCCTGGAACCGCTCGATCGGGCGGCGAAGTTCGCTGTGCAGCCGTGCGACGACTTCGTCACCTGACAGTCCCTCACCGACGAGGCGCTCGATCGTTTCACGAGCCTCACGCAAGGGATGCGCAGACGCGTCGATCGCGAGCGCGGCTTCGTACCCGAACAGGTGCCCGACCATCGCCGAGAGCACGAAGCCCAGCGCTGGATCGACAGCGGGCACATTGATCGTCGCCGCCGCGTGGTATCTGGTCTCACCGTCGTTGGCCACGACGATCGGCGTCGCCTTGTGCGCAGTGAAGATCGCCACTTCCTTGGCGACGTCGTCGGCGGTCGAACCGGCGAGCCCTGCCGCGCACACGAGGATGAGCGGTTCGGAGGACAGGTCGATGTGCTTCTTGTCCTCCGTCGAGTCGCAGGCCATCGACTTGTAGCAGAGCTCGCTGAGCTTGATCCGGACCTCTTCGGCTGCGACCTTGTTCGGCCCGTTGCCCACGACGGCCCAGTACCGCTTGGGTGGTGCCAGGCGCCGAGCCGCGTCGGCGATGACGTCGCGCCGGTTCAGCACCTCGCGCATCGCGTCGGGCAGTTCACGCAGCGACGCGAGCAGATCCGAACGGCGCCGGGCGTCGCCACGTCCGGTGGCCTCCGCGATTGCGCAGGACAGCAATGCCCCCGCGGCCACCTGGGCGTAGAAGGCCTTGGTCGAGGCCACGCTCATCTCGACGTCGCGACCATCGGACGTGTACATCACGCCGTCGGCCTTGTCGGTGAGATCGCTGCTTCGACGGTTCACGATTCCGATGACGGCAGCACCGCGCGATCGGAGCAGATCAACCGTGCGGTTGGTGTCGGTCGTCGTGCCCGACTGGCTCACGGCAATGGCCAACGTGTCGCTCATGTCGAGACGCATCCCGAAGCCGGACAACTCGGTCGCTGTGATCGCGTCGACGTCGAGCGTGCTGTCGGTGAGCTCGTCGAGGATCGCCGCGGTGCTCTGCCCTGCGACGGCTGCGGTGCCCTGGCCGATCACCCGCACGCGGGTGATCGTGCCGGCAGCGAGACGGGCACACAGGTCGTCGGGCAGTGCCCGCCGGCCGACATCCGCGTGGAGCAGTCCGTCGCGCTCGACGACCTTGCCCCGGAGCGTCTTGGCGAAGCTCTGTGGCGCCTCGGAGATCTCCTTGAGCAAGAAGTGCGGAGCATCACCCCGATTGATGTCGCGTGTGGTCACCTCGGCGGTCGACACGTCTGCAGCAGTCACGGGGAGTTCGGAGCCGTCGTACGCAAGCCGCACGATGCCGCCGAGTTCGCCCGCGTCGGCGCCGTCGAGGATGATGATCTCGCCACCCTGCTCGCCATCCATGCGCACGTACTGCGACGTCTCTTCGACCACTCCGTACGGCTCGCTCGCGACGATGTAGCAGTCGTCAGCGAGGCCGACGTAGAGGCCTTGGCCGCTGCCACGCAGGGCGAGGAGGAGCTGCGACGGAGCCTCGGCGCTCGCGGCGCCGATCGCCACGGATCCTTCGAACTCGACGACCGTGCGTCGAAACGCTTCCGCGAGGGTGGTGGTTGCGGCATGGCGGGCCACGAGCGCCGGGATCACCTTCGCGTCGGTGGTGATGGTCGACGCGATGCGAAGTCCGTGCAGCACCCGGAGATCGGCGTGGTTGTCGACATCGCCGTTCAGTGCCGCCACGACGTACGGCGAGTGCGAACCACCCGGCTGTTCGAGTTCGAACGAGTTGAGCGGATGCGTGTTGGGCTCGCTGATGATGCCGACACTCGCCCAGCGGGTGTGGCCGAGGATGGCCACCCGGGCCGCCGGCGACTCGACTGCGCGTCGCAGCAATGCATCGGCGTCGAGGGCCCGTCGCAACGCGGCGGTGTTGTCGCCGAGTTCACCGATCTCGGCGGCGGCCTTGTACACGAACGAGAGGCAGTCACCGGCGTGTACCACCGCGCCGGACTGGAACAGCGGGTCCGTCCCGCGGGTGGCGACGAGCGTGTCCAACGCATCGGGTTCGATGTCGTGGCCCCAGACGAAGACGTGGAGGCCCGCGGAGTCACGGCCGCGAACTTCGAGCCGATCGATCGCCGAGAAGGCCTGCTGGACCGACAGGTAGCCGGCGAGCGCGGACAGCGGCGCGTCCCGCCCCGCGAGCGCCTCGACTTCGCGCGCCGTGCGAAGGCGGTCGTTGCGAGTCGCCCACAGCGCATCCTTGAGACCGATCAGCTCGGCATTCGCACGTTCGAGCGTGTCGGCGTCGAGGTGATCGACGTTGGAGTCGAGTCGACGCTCGATGTCCGACGCCGCTGCGTCCAATCGGTCGAGCCGGGAGGTGATCGCAGCAACGAGTTCGACGTGGCCCACCAGCGCCACGACCCCGGGGAGCCCGCGCAACGCCGCGTCGACTGCGCTGGCGTGGACGGTCGCGACGAGGACGTCGGTGGGCTAGGTCTCGATCGCGGCGAGCGCCAGGTCGAGTTCGGCCACGAGCTCGACAGCATCGGGCGTCGCCCGCGTCGGTGGCCGACTGACGATGCCGATGATGCCGCACATGACCGGTCAGGCTACTGCGCGGTTCGACCCCGATCCGGCCGCCCTCACCCCGCTGAGCACACCCAGCGATGAGCGGTCAGGACTCCGGGAGACGGCGGGCGGCGTCGGCGAGCAGGTCGGCAACGGACTGAGCCTGCAGGAGGGTCGGAGCCTCGACCATGACCCGGACGAGCGGCTCCGTGCCACTGGCGCGAACCAGCACGCGGCCAGCGTCGCCGAGATCACGCTGCGCCCCGGCGATCTCACCTGCCAGCCGATCGGCGACGTCGGGCATCCGACCAGCAACTCGGACGTTGACGAGCACCTGCGGCAACGACGTCATCGCCTCGGCCGCGAGTTCGGCGAGCGCGCGACCGGACCGCCGCACGGCATCGAGCAGCGCGACCGCAGTGAGGATGCCGTCGCCGGTCGTCGCATGGTCTGCGAAGATCACGTGGCCGGATTGCTCGCCACCGAGAGAGAAGCCACCGGCGGCGAGCGCTTCGAGCACGTACCGATCTCCGACCGCAGTCTCGACGACGTGGATACCCGCCTCACTCATCGCGAGCCGGAACCCCAGGTTGGTCATCACGGTCACGACGACCGTGTCGTGTCGCAACTCGCCGCGGGCGCGCAGGTCGTTCGCCGCGATGGCAATGATGTGGTCGCCATCGACGACGTTGCCCGTGTGGTCGACGGCGATGAGCCGATCGGCGTCACCGTCGAGCGCGATACCGATGTCGGCGCCGTGTTCCAGCACTGCCGCGGCCACATGGGCCGGCGACGTTGCGCCACAGCCCGCATTGATGTTGCGGCCGTTCGGCGAGACACCCACCAGCGTCACCTCCGCACCGGCCGAGCGGAGCACCTCCGGTCCGATTCGGTGTGCGGCGCCGTTCGCAGCGTCGAGCACGACTCGCAGGCCGTCGAGGCTCACACCCTCGAGGAACCCGACGATGTGGGCGATGTAGGCGTCGGGATCCGCTCCGGCCTCGACGATCCGACCGTCACCGCCACGCGGGACCGCGGGCATGCTCGCCAGCTCCGCTTCGATTCGACGTTCGACCTCGTCGGGCAGTTTGACTCCGCCTCGGGCGAACAGCTTGATCCCGTTGTCGGCCCAGAGGTTGTGCGATGCCGACACGACGGCGCCGAGCGCCCCGCGACGCTGCGCTTCGAACGCCACCTGCGGGGTCGGTGCAACACCGAGACGAACGACCTCGAGACCCTCGAGAGCGAAACCTTCGCAGAGGGCTCGATCGAGGACAGCGGTGGACTCTCGTGTATCGCCTCCCACCACGACACTCGTCACCTCGCCGATCCCGAGCACGCGTGCAGCGGCACGACCGAGACGCGTCGTGAATTCGGTGGTCAGTTCGGAGAGGGCGACACCGCGAACTCCGTCGGTGCCGAACTGCATCGGGTGGACCCGATCAGCGCTTGGTGAACTGCGGCGCCTTGCGGGCCTTCTTGAGGCCGTACTTCTTGCTCTCCTTCTTGCGCGAGTCACGCGTGAGGAGTCCGGCCTTCTTCAGTGCCGCACGGCTCTCGGGATCGATCTCGACCAGCGAGCGAGCGATCGCCAGGCGGAGCGCACCGGCCTGACCGCTGACGCCGCCACCGTGAATGGAGGCCGTGATGTCGTAGTTCTCGCGGGTGTCGGTCACGGTGAGCGCCTCGGACACGACCATCTGCGAGACAGCGGTCGGGAAGTACACATCGAGTGACTTTCCGTTGATCGTGAACTGACCCGTGCCGGGGCGGAGCATGGCCCGGGCGACGGCTTCCTTGCGGCGACCGGTGGTCTGGGTGAGCGGTGCGGTTCCCATGTGTGTGTCTCTCTGGTGCAGTCGGTCGTTCAGCGGGCCTTGGCGGCCGGGATCTCGAGCTTGGTGGGGGTCTGAGCGGCGTGCGGGTGTGTCGGCCCGGCGTACACCTGGAGCTTCAGGATCTGCTGACGGCCGAGCGGGCCCTTCGGAAGCATGCCTCGGATCGACTTGCGAACCGCTTCTTCCGGCTTGCGTGCGTGCAGCTTGGCGTAGCTCTCGGACTTGATGCCGCCCGGGTAGCCGCTGTGACGGTAGACCATGGTGCGCTCGGCCTTGCCTGCCGTCATGACGATCTTGTCGGCGTTGACGATGATCACGTGGTCGCCGGTGTCGATGTGTGGCGCGAACGTCGGCTTGTGCTTCCCGCGCAGGATGCGGGCGACCTCGGTGCAGAGACGGCCGAGCACGAGGCCATCGGCGTCGACCACGTGCCATTCACGCTGGATCTCACTGGCTTTGGGGGTGTACGTAGGCATGCCGCAATCAATCTGTCGAGAGTCGGAGAGTCAGGTATCCCGCTTCGGGGAACCGTGAAATGATACGGCGGCGGAGTGCGTGCTCCAACACGCGTCGGCGCGGCAGACCTGCTCGTCGATTCCGCGATGTACCCGGCGAGCGACATCCACCTGCCATATCCTCAAGTTCGTGCCCCAGCCGACCGAAGAGTTGACATGAGTTCCGCCAACTCGTCGACGCCGTCGGTCGATCAACTCGCCGACCCCGTCTTCGCAGTCGACCCCGACGGTGTCCTTCGCTACGCCAACGACACCGCGATGGAGGTGTTGGGCTGGGATGCCACCGAACTCCTCGGCACATCGGTGCTCGATCTGGTGCATCCTGACGATCTCGGCCTGGCGACGTCGTCGCTGCGGACCGTCAGAGACAAGGCATTCGGCGACTTGCTCACGCTGCGAATCCGAACTGGGCGCGGCACGTGGCGGTACCTCGAATTCCGAGGGACCTACCGACAAGCCGACCTGGTCGACGCGCTTGCAGGCACGATCGTGATCGTTGCGCGAGACGTCACCGACCGACATCGGCTCGAGTTCGATCAAGGCGACACCGAGGTGTTGCGCGCGGTGATGGCCAACATGCACGGCATGGTCATCCTCGTCGACGAGCGTGGGCTGATCCGCTCCGTCAATGGAGCGGTGACCCGTCTCCTCGGCCACGACCCCGAACTCGTTCGCGGTCAGTCGATTCTCGAATTCCTCCACACCGATGACAGGGACAGCACGCTCGACGCCGCGCAACGTCTCGATCCGCAAGGCTCGATCACGCTCGATGCGCGGGTCCTGACGACGGATGGCACACCGCTCATCTGCGAGTTCACGGTGAACAACCTGCTCGACGATCCCGTCGTGGCCAGCTACGTGGTCAGTGCGCAGATCGCCACGTCGCTGGCCGATGCCCGCGATCGCGTCGAGTTCCTGGCCGAGCACGACAGTCGCACCGGGTTGCTCAACCGCGACGGGTTCATGCATGCGGCGCAGTCGATGATGGCGAGCGGAACCGGGTTGGGCATCCTGATCATCGACATCGTGCACTTCCGATCGATCAACGAACTGTACGGGGAGCCCGTCGGCGACGCCGTCTTGGCCGCGGTTGCCGAACGCCTCGACCAGATCCGCTGGCCCGACCTGATCAGCGCACGATTCGGGGGTGACGAGTTCGTGCTCGCGATTCGCGCGTCGAGTCCGAGCGTCGTCGAGATGCTGCGCGAGCGCGTCCGGCGCGACGTGGCTCGCTCGATCAACATCGCCGGTCAGGAGGTCAACTTCGACATTCGTACCGCGATTGCATTCGAGGCCCGACCCGAGGTGCTCGATGCGCTGCTGGTCAGCGCCAGCAACGACCTGATGTCGGCCAAGCGGTTCGCCGACCCGGAGACCGGTGGGATCTCGGTGGACGCCATCAACGAACGGCGCCGTCAGCTCGAACTGCTCCGAGCCGCCCTCGACGAGGGCCAGATCCGGCCGTTCTTCCAGCCGATCTGTGCCGCCGACGGCACGATCACCGCGGTCGAGGCACTCGTGCGCTGGGTGCACCCGCTTCGCGGGGTGCTCGGCGTCAGCGAGATCCTGCCGCTCGCGCGCATGGCGGGGCTGGCCGAGGCCATCGACGACCGGGTGATCGATCAGGCGTTGCGCTTCGCGGCCCGCCTGGCCGTCGAGGCTCGCCCCGAAATCGAGGTTCACATCAACATCGATCCGAAGGCGATCTCGCGCCCGGCGTTCGGGGCGACGTTCCTCGAGCGATGCCGACGTGCCGGCGCGAACCCGAGCCAACTGGTCGTCGAGATCACCGAGACCGACCTGCTCTCACCTGGTGCGGCATCGTTGGCCAACATGCAGAAGCTGCGCTTCGCCGGCATCCACGTGTCGATCGACGACTTCGGCACCGGCTACTCGAGCCTCGCTCATCTTCTCGAGCTGCCGATCGACGGCGTGAAGATCGACCGTCGATTCGTCGCTGGCATCGATGTCGATCCGGCGGCAACCAACCTCACCACGGCGATCCTCGTGCTCAGCGAGAACCTCAAGCTGCACTGCGTCGCGGAGGGGGTCGAGCAGCCGTATCAACGTGATCGGCTCGCCGAACTCGGGTGTCGCGCGTTCCAGGGCTGGCTGTTCTCACCGGCGGTGACCGCCGACGAGCTGATCGCGATGTTGCCGCGAATCGAGCTGTCGAGTTCGACCGACAACGCGGTTGGTCAGGCGTCCCAGCGCTCGCCGCTGTAGTCGACGGACCAGAGCACCAAGCCCGTCGGCGGTGCAACCTGGCCGGCGGCGTTGCGATCTCGCGCAGCCAACGTCGCGGGGATGGAGTCGGCTGAACGTCGTCCGATGCCGACGTCGACGAGGGTTCCGACGATGCTGCGGACCATCTGGTGACAGAACGACGTCGCGCTGATCTCGAATCGCATCAACGACGGTCCCCAGGACTCGTCTGCGCCGCGAATCCATGTCGCGGCGCGGAGGTGACGTACCAAGCTCGGCTCGTCGAAGCCCGCGCCCGGCTTCGGTCGGCGACAGAACGAGGAGAAGTCGTGCTCACCGAGCAGCGATTGCGCAGCCCGGTTCATTGCCGCGACGTCGAGCGGCTGCGGCACGTGCCACGCTGTGCGGCCGAGCAGCGGGTTCGGGGTCGGTTCGTTCCAGACGTGGTACCGATAGGTCCGACCGGTCGCCGAGAATCGCGCCGAGAACGAGCCGTCGGCCCACGCCGCATCGCGCACCGAGATGTCCGGGGCGCACAACCCGTTGACGCTGCGTTGCAGCCGTCGCAGATCGGTCTCGGCGGGCAGTTCGCCGGAGATCACCTGACCCCAACCGTGTACGCCAGCGTCGGTGCGACCTGCGCCGGTGAGTTCGACCCGATGACGCACGACCGTCTCGACGGCGCGGCGAAGGTCGCCCATCACCGTGCGGACACCATCGCTCTCGGCGAACCCGTGGAAATCCGAGCCGTCGTACGCGACGGTCAACCGCACCATGCGCGTGTCGGGCACGCGATCACGCTCAGACGAGTTCGATGCGCGCCATCTGGGCGTTGTCGCCGGCGCGGGGACCCATCTTCAGGATCCGGGTGTAGCCGCCGTTGCGCTCGGCATAGCGCGGGGCGACGTCGTGCACGAGCTTGTAGGTCATCTCCTTGTCGCCGAGGAACGCCTCGATCTGACGGATGCGATGGACCTGCATCGGGCCTTCTTCCTGCGCCTTCTTCGCCTTGGTGATCAACTTCTCGGCGATCGGGCGGAGGTGCTTGGCCTTGGCCTCGGAGGTGGTGATCGCCTCAGCGGCGAACAGCGACGCAGCCAGGTTGGCCATCATGAGGCGCTGGTGCGAAGCAGAGCTTCCGAATCGGCGGGAGCGGCGTGGGGTAGGCATCGTTCAATCGTCTTTCGTTCCGTGCGTCGCAGCGATCAGCCGCGCAGCGTGAGGCCGCGCTCGTCGAGCTTGGCCTTGACCTCGTCGAGGCTCTTCTGGCCGAAGTTGGTGATGTTGAGCAGGTCGTCCTCGGTCTTGGTCAGCAGTTCGCCGATGGTGTTGACCTGGGCCCGCTTGAGGCAGTTGTTGGGACGCTCGGACAGGTCGAGGTCCTCGATCGGAAGGTCGAGGTCGGGCGAGCTGACCGCGGCGTCGACGATCTCGCCGAGTTCGAGGCCCTTGGGCTCGTCGGACATCGTGGCGACGAGGTCGACCAACGAGCGCAAGGTCGCACCAGCAGAGGCCAATGCGTCAGCGGCAGTGATCGAACCGTCGGTCTCGATCTCGATGACCAACCGGTCGTAGTTCGTCGCCTGCTCGACACGGGTCGGCTCGACGTCGAAGGCCACGCGCCGCACCGGGCTGAAGATGGCGTCGATCGGGATGACGCCGATGATCCGGTTGTCGTCCTCGCGGTTGCTCGACAGATACCCACGCCCTTGCTCGACGGTGAGGTCGATCGCGAGGCGGCCCTTCGCGTTGAGCGTGGCGATGTGGAGATCCTTGTTGAGGACTTCCACGTCGGCCGGGCACTCGATGTCGCCGGCCGTGACCGCACCGGCGCCACGGGCGTCGAGGCGCATCGTCACGGGCTCCTCCGACACCGAGGTGACCACGATGTCCTTGAGGTTCAAGATGATGTCGGTGACATCCTCGGCCACGCCGGGAATCGTGTCGAATTCGTGGAGCGAGTCGTCGAAGCGCGCCGTGGTGATCGCTGCGCCGGGGATCGACGACAGCAGCGTGCGACGCAGCGAGTTGCCGAGCGTGTGACCGAAGCCGGGCTCGAGTGGACCGACGGCGAAACGGCCGCGGTTGTCGGACTCCTCACCGAGAGCTTCGATGGTGGGGCGCTGCATGACGAGCATTGGTGCCGGGACCTTTCCGGGTGTTCGAGTGACGACGGGACGGACGTGAGACGTGGATTACTTGGAGTAGAGCTCGACGATGAGCGACTCGCGAACGGGCACGTCGATGTGCTCGCGCTCGGGGAGGCTGCGCACGGTCACGGCCTTGCCGCCGTCGCTCGCTTCGAGCCACCCGACGAGCGAGCGGTCGAGCGTGTCGATGTTGTGCTGGATCACGATCATCTTCTGCGCCTTGGGTGACAGGGAGATGACCTGGCCCTTCTTGCAGCGGTAGCTGGCGATGTCGACGCGCTTGCCGTCGACCTGCACCAGGCCGTGGTTCACGAACTGACGAGCCTGCGGACGGCTGGAGGCCCAGCCGGCGCGGTACACGACGTTGTCGAGACGCTGTTCGAGCATCCGCAGGAGGATCTCGCCGGTCGGACCCTGCTGACGCTGGGCCTCGAGGTACGTCTTGTGGAACTGCTTCTCGAGCAGGCCGTAGATGTATTTCGCCTTCTGCTTCTCCTGCATCTGGGCGAGATACTCGCTGCCGGCGTTGCGGCGACGGGTGCGGCCGTGCTGGCCGGGCGGGAACGGACGACGCTCGAGTGCCTGACGGCCCTTTTCGTTCTCGAAGACGTTGACCGACAGACGGCGCGAGATGCGCACCTTGGGTCCGGTGTAACGAGCCATGGCTCAGCCCCTCCGTCGCTTCGGCTGGCGGCACCCGTTGTGGGGAACCGGGGTGACGTCTTTGATCGAGGTGACCTCGATACCGGTCTGCTGGATCGAGCGCACGGCGGTGTCACGACCCGAGCCCGGGCCCTTCACCTGCACTTCGGCGCGGCGCAGGCCATGCTCCATGGCGGCTTTGCCGGCCTTCTCGGCGGCCTGCTGCGCGGCATAGGGCGTGCTCTTGCGGCTGCCCTTGAAGCCGACACCTCCGGACGACGCCCAGGCGATGACATTGCCCTGCATGTCGGTGATCGAGACGATCGTGTTGTTGAACGAACTCTTGATGTGCACGATGCCCGTGCTGACGTTCTTGCGGTCTCGCTTGCGCGGACGGCGGCTCGCGGTCGGCTTTGCCATTACTTCCTCACTGCCTTCTTCTTGTTCGCCACCGTGCGCTTCGGGCCCTTGCGGGTGCGGGCGTTGGTGTGGGTGCGCTGGCCGCGGACCGGCAGGCCCTTGCGGTGGCGCAGCCCGCGATAGCAGGCGAGATCCATCAGGCGCTTGATGTTCATCGAGGTGTCACGGCGAAGATCGCCTTCCACCGTATGATCGGCGTCAATGGTTTCGCGGATCTGCAACACTTCGGCATCGGTCAGGTCCTGCACCCGGCGAGCGTGATCGATGCCGACTTTGTCAACGATCTTGCGCGCAGAGGTGGAACCGATTCCGTGAATATAGGTAAGCGCGACGATAACGCGCTTGTTGGTGGGGATGTTTACCCCGGCAATACGAGCCACTTTTTTCTCCATGCTCCACAGGGAATCTGCCGGTTCCGCCAGGGCGGAGGGCGCATCCCTATCTCATCGCGGTTTGCAATCGGCCGGTTGCGCGGAAAAGTTGAATGCGGGGCGAGCAGCCGGATGGCACCTGCCCCACAATTCTTTGCAATTGGACGATTGGAACGCGCAGATAGGGTGATTCTCCCCCCGCGTCAACAGGGCAAAGGGGGCCAGCGACATATCGCTGCCCTTTCCGACCTGCCCTGGTTGTAACGCGGCTTATAGCGCGGCTTCGCCCGCTAGTCAAAACCGGCGTTAACCTTCCAGCGCGCCGCCGAGCCGCGCCGCTAGGCCGCCGAGAAATTCGGCCTGCACACCATCCACCAACGGGCCCAACTGCTCCACCGCAAAACGCGCCTCGCCGCCGAAAATGTAATCCCAGGTGATGCGCGTGCCTCCGCCTTCCTCCGCCAGCGTTACGGTAAGCGTGCCGACAATTCCTTCGGATTGCAGCGGGCCAAGCGATCCCGCCAGGCGCAGAATGCTGCCCGGCATCACCATGATCACCCGCATGTGTTCCACCGACCCGGCGGGCCAGCCATTGGCCGCAGGAACGGTTTCGCAAAAGCAACCGCCCGCCTGCGGATCGAGGTGCAGATTGGCCGGATTATCGGACCAGCTGTGGCTCCACCAGCCTTCCGGATGCACCAGTTCGCGCCACACCGCTTCGCGATCGGCAGCCACGACAAGGCTGTGCGAACTGGCCATGCCGCCATGCGCGCTTTCGACGATTTCGGCCTGTGCGGGCGCGGGCGCGACAGTGGCAGCCGTTGCTGCGGCGATCATGGCTGTGGCGTATTTCATCGGTCCCTCCCGTCCAACCTGGCACAGGGGGATAGAAGCAAGATCAGGCCGAAGCCAGAATCTTCTCGATCGCGGTGGTTACGCGGTCGATCGAGGCCATGCCGTCCACCCGCTGGACGATGCCGCGTTGTTCGTAGGTGGGCAGGATCGGGGCAGTCTTGGCGCGATATTCCGTCATGCGCGTGCGCACGGTTTCCTCGGTGTCGTCCGGCCGGCGCTTGAATTCGGTTCCGCCGCACTTGTCGCACACGCCCGGCACCGCAGGCAGCTTGTGGGTATCGTGATACCCTTCGCCGCAAGTGGCGCAGGTGAAACGCCCGGTGACGCGATCGACCAGCGCCTCTTCATCCACCACCAGTTCGATCACATGATCGAGCCTGCGGCCGTGCTGCGCGAGGATATCGTCGAGCGAATGCGCCTGTGCCTCGGTGCGCGGATATCCGTCAAAAATCGCGCCCGTGCTTTCGCCCATGGCGGCCAGTTCGGCATCGATCAGCGCGGAGACGATTTCGTCCGACACCAGCTCGCCGCGTTCCATCACCGCCTTGGCCTGCAGGCCCACCGGCGTCTGCGCCTTCACCGCCGCGCGCAGCATGTCGCCGGTGGAAAGCTGGCGCATCCCGTGGCGTCCAACCAGCCGGTTCGCCTGCGTTCCCTTGCCCGCACCTGGCGGCCCCAGAAGAATGATGTTCATGCTAAACGCCTGTCCCCCAGCGTGATCAGACCCCTGCGCCAGCCTAGCGCATGCGGCCCTTCAGCTTCGCCTTCTTGATGAGATCTCCATACTGGTGCGCCAGCAGGTGCGACTGGATCTGGCTGATCGTGTCCACCGTCACATTCACCACGATCAGCAGGCTGGTGCCGCCCAGAAACAGCGGCAGCCCCGTTTGCGCAATGCCCCATTCGGGAATGACGCAAACGATGGTGAGATAGATCGCGCCGACCACGGTGATCCGCGAGAGCACGTAATCGAGATAGTCGGCAGTGCGCCTGCCCGGTCGGATACCGGGAATGAAGCCGCCCTGCTTTTTCAGGTTTTCCGCCGTCTCTTCGGGATTGAAGACCACTGCGGTGTAGAGGAAGCAGAAGAAGATGATGCCAATCGCATAGAGCGCCATATAGAGCGGCTGGCCGTGCGCCAGATACTGGTTCAATGACTGGATCACGCTGCCGCTGGTGCTGGTGGGATCGATCGAATTGCCCGCGAATTGCGTGATGGTGAGCGGAAGCAGCAGCAGCGAACTGGCAAAGATCGGCGGAATTACGCCTGCGGTATTGAGCTTCAAGGGAAGATGCGAACGATCTGCCTGCATTCCGCCGCGCTGCGTGGCGCGCTTCGGGTACTGGATCAGCAGCCGCCGCTGCGCACGTTCCATGAAAGTGATCGCCAGAATCAGCAGCACCAGCATAACCACCAGCCCGCCGATTACGACGCCGCTGATCGAGCCCGAACGGCCGCCTTCGAACAGATTGGCGGTGAAGGTGGGAAACTGCGCCACGATGCCCGCCATGATGATGAGCGACACGCCATTGCCGATGCCGCGGCTGGTAATCTGTTCGCCCAGCCACAGCAGGAACATCGTCCCGCCGACAAGGTTGATCACCGCAACGATGCGGAACAGGTAACCCGGTTCGACCACCGCCTGCAAACCGCTGGACGCGCCATAGGCTTCCAGACCGCTGGCAAGGAACCAGCCCTGGATCGCGCACAGGAACACCGTGCCGTATCGCGTATATTGGTTGAGCTTCTTGCGCCCCGCTTCGCCTTCCTTCTTGATCGCCATCAGGCTGGGGTGCAGCGATGCGGCCAGCTGGATGACGATCGAGGCGGTGATATAGGGCATCACGCCAAGCGCGATCAGGCTCATGCGCTCCAGCGAGCCGCCCGAAAACATGTTGAACATGTCGAGAATGCCGCCGCGCGTCTGGTCATACAGCGTTTCGAGGATCAGCGGGTTCACACCCGGCAGCGGCACAAAGCTGAGGAAGCGGAACACGATCAGCGCACCGATGGTGAACCAGATGCGCTGCTTGAGCTCGGTCGCCTTGGAGAAATTGGCAAAGCTCAGCGAGCTTGCGATATTGTCGGCGCGGGATGCCATAGAATGCCTTTGATCCTGGTTCTTGCGCCGGTCCCTCCCGGCTCAGGAGAGCTAGATAGGGAGGCGCGGGCCCGATGTCGAACCCGCGCCTCCCATTTTACCGATTAACCGTGCTTGGCGGCCTTCGCGACCTTGTTCGCCTCGCGACGTTCAGCCTTCTTTTCGTGCTCGGGCTTGCCCTTGTCGATCACCTCGACCTTGCCGCCGGTCTTCTCGACAGCGGCAATCGCGCCCTTGGAGGCACCGGCAACGCTGAAGGTGAGCTTGGCGGTGATTTCTCCCTTGCCCAGCAGACGAACGCCATCCTTGCCGCCACGCGCCACGCCCGCAGCCTTCAGCGCCGCGTGATCGATGACGGATTTTGCATCCAGCTTGCCGCTATCGACCAGCTTCTGGATCATGCCCAGGTTCACCTCGGCATGATCCTTGCCGAAGGGGTTGTTGAAGCCGCGCTTGGGAAGGCGCATGTGGAGCGGCATCTGGCCGCCTTCGAAGCCCTTGATGGCCACGCCCGAACGGCTCTTCTGGCCCTTCTGGCCGCGCCCGGCGGTCTTGCCCTTGCCCGAGCCGATGCCGCGTCCGACGCGCATACGGCCCTTGCGGGCGCCATCATTGTCACGGATGTCATTCAGTTTCATGTCTTGCACTCGCTTTCGCTATGTTCGCGCCATTTTGTTTGTGAATCCCCACGCAGGCGGGGATTCACCAGTCAGTCTATCACCTGCACCATATGCGGCAGCTTGCGGATCGCGCCGCGCACTTCGGGCGTGTCCTGCAATTCGACAATCTTGTGCATCTTGTTAAGGCCCAGGCCGATGAGCATCTGACGCTGCACCTTGGGACGACGGATCGGCGAGCCGATCTGCTTGATCTTGATAGTCGCCATGTCGATTACTCCGCAATAGCCGCAGCGTCGGCTTCCGCCTCGGCCACAGAGGAACCAGCCCGGCCGAGCAGATCGGCAACCCTCTTGCCACGGCGCTGGGCGACCGACTTGGGCGAAGACTGGTTGACGAGCGCATCAAAAGTGGCGCGGATCATGTTGTAGGGATTGGAGGTGCCGATCGACTTGGTCACCACGTCGGCAACGCCAAGGCTTTCGAACACCGCACGCATCGGGCCACCGGCAATGATGCCCGTTCCGGCGGGAGCCGAACGCACGTTCACCCGGCCAGCGCCGAAATGGCCCATGCCATCATGGTGCAGCGTGCGGCCTTCCTTCAGCGGCACGCGGATCATGGCCTTCTTGGCCGCCGCAGTCGCCTTGTTGATCGCTTCGGGCACTTCGCGGGCCTTGCCGTGGCCGAAGCCGACGCGGCCCTTGCCGTCACCCACCACGACAAGTGCGGCGAAACCGAAGCGCTTGCCGCCCTTCACCACCTTGGCGACGCGGTTGATGTGGACGAGCTTTTCGATCAGCTCCTCGCCGCCGTCATCGTCTCCGCCACGGCCGCCATGGCGATCGTCGCGACCGCGACCACGGCCCCCGTCACGCCCGCC
>JBGSII010000351.1:0-1650 GCA_041742555.1 Ilumatobacteraceae bacterium | reverse complement strand
CGCCCGTCGCCGGTGCGTCGGTGCCGTCGGTCGGTGCGTCGGTCGCTTCGGTGGGTGCGTCCGTCGACTCGCTTCCGCTGTCGTCGTCGCTCCCGCACGCTGCCAGGCCGAGTGCGGCGATGACGCCGATGGCGAGCAGCTTCTTGCTCTTGATCATGTTCTCCCCTTCAGGATGAATTGGCTTGGTTCATGATTCGAGCCGACGGTGGACGCCGGCCGTGTTCACGTACCGACAAGCTACCTCCTGGTAACGGCGCACCCGCGCAACCCTGAGTGAGTGTCATCCTGCGTTCATCGAGCGTCGGCCTGCCACCGCCGGCGCAGCGATCGCTCATATCCTGGGATTCCCGTGTCTCACCCGTCGAAATCCCGTCGCCGCCACAGCAATCGGCGCTACGCGATCCGACGAGCCGGCGCGCTGCTCGTCGTGCTGCTGCTCGGTTTCGGTGTGTTCCGAGGTGTTGCTGCGATGGTGTCGGGCGGAGAGAGTGGCTCTGCCGATGCAGAGGGAACCGCTGGAGATCCTCCGAACGGCGACGACGGAGCCGGGTCCGTCAGCACCTCGATCGAACTCGACGCGGCCGGCGGGACAGCGACCGCCGACAGCGGGCCGATCGGCACGGAGTCCGTCGACACCGAGCCCGTGGACACCGGGCCGGCGACGCCCGAGAACCCGGCGAAGGTGTTCATCGTCGGCGACAGCGATGCGGGCACCTTCGGGCCCTACCTCCAGACGTTGCTCGACGGCACCGGCGTCGTCGAGACACAGCTCGACTACAAGGTCTCGTCCGGTCTCGCCCGCCCCGACTTCTTCGACTGGCCCGCCGAGATCGACCGCAAGCTGCCCGAGGTGAACCCCGACATCGTCGTGGCGACCTTCGGCGGCAACGACGCCCAGGGTCTTGCGGACGGCACTGGCGAGTTCATCATCGGTGACCCGGTCGCCAACGAGAGCGAATGGACGGCCGAGTACCAGTCGCGCGTGGGCGCGGTGATGGACCAGCTCACGGAGGGCGGGCGCACGCTGATCTGGGTCGGGATCCCGAACGACAACAATCCCGAGGTGACGGCGCGGATGATGATCCAGGATCAGGCGGCGAAGGCCGCGGCGGCCGAACGTCCGGACGTGACCTTCATCGACACCTGGAAGCGCTTCTCGGGGCGCGATGGAAACTGGGCCGAGTTCGTGATCGATCCGCGCGACGGCGAAGGCAAGGACGTCCGCGCCGACGACGGGTTCCACCTCAACCAGACCGGTGCCGAGATCCTCGCCATCGACATCGCCCAGGCGATCCGCAACACCCTGCGCCAACAAGGCGCCGCGATCTGACTGTTACATCTGGGGTCAGACCCCAGATGTAACAGCTACTGCTGTTGGCCGCGGGCCTGGATGGCGGCTCGGCGGGCAGCGACGGCTTCGGGGGAGAAGTTGGTGCGACGCCACGCCCGGCTGTCGCGTGCCTCGATCTCCCAGTGGTCGTCATCGGTGGCGATCTGGAAGTAGGTCTCGCGGATCTGGCGGACGCCGGGCTGGTCGTTGCCGATGATGTCCTGCGCCAGCTTGCGGCTGAACGGCAGCAGCTGGTCGTGGGCGACGACATGGTTGACGAGGCCGAACGCGAGGGCCTCGTCGGCGAGCATGAAGTTGCC
>JBGSII010000350.1:0-24154 GCA_041742555.1 Ilumatobacteraceae bacterium | reverse complement strand
GGCCGTGTTCGTGGCCGGTCAGCGCATCACGGTGCGGCGCCGACTGGTGTTCGTGCGGCGACGCCGCGTGGCGCTCGGTCGATCGTGGTCCCGGTCCAGTGGACCGTGCCGTCGGGTCGGATCCAGGTGGCGACTCGAGCCGGCGTCATGGTCAGCGACCAGCCACCTTCGTGGACGAGGTGGTGGTGTCGCTCGCACAGCGGGATCAGATTCTCGATGTCGGTCGGGCCGTCGTCGCGCCACCACCAGCGGATGTGGTGGATGGAGCACGCCGAGAAGCGCACCGTGCATTCGGGATGGGCGCAAGTTCGGTGCATCGATTGGAGCGCTCGCCGCTGTGCCCGGTTCGCGGTGCGGCGTGAGCGACCGACGTCGAGCACCTCACCGTCGCCGTTCAGCACGACCGGCAGGATCTCGGCGTCGCAGCACAGCCGCCGCACGGTGTCGACGGGGAGTGGCGTGCCGTCGTCGGTCTCGCAGATGCTGTGCGCGTGCCAGCCCGACACGATCGTGTCGTGATCGACGAGCACGCTGATCTCTGGGATGGGCTCGGCGCCCGGCCCGGCCGACACTGCGGCCAGCACGGCGTCGACCTGGAGGCGCGGCCACGGGGTGCGGGCGTTGCCGTTGCGCTGGCGGATCGAGGCGATCTGGCCGTCGATCGCCTTCCACAGCGTGGCGTCGCTGACCGGGTCGAGTTCGAGGTGGGTGTGGTGCATGCCGGTGCTCTTGTCGATCCATCGCTTGACGCACGACCGTGCCCGTTGCGCGTCGAGTTCGTCGACGTCGCCCGAGGGTCGCACGGCGATGAGGTGGCGTGACAGGTCTCGGCACTGGCGTTCGAACGCATCGACGTGCTGGCTGCGGGCCGCGTCGAGCAGGAGGTCTTCGTGGGTGAAGAATTCGGCTCGGAGTTCGGTATCGAGTCGGCGGGTGGCGTTGGCGACAGCGTCGACGTGACCCGCCGAGATGGCGCCCTCGGCGAGCGCCGCCTCGAACCGATCGGTCGAGGTACACACTCGGTCGCGTTCGTCGATGGTGGCGGCGTCCTTGCCCGAACGGCGTCCGGCGTTGCCGAACATCGATGCCGGTGGTGGTGCGGTGCCCGCAGCCGCGAGGTCGCGACCGCGGCGGGCGCAGCGCACGTCGTAGGCATCGAGCCATCCGCGTACGTCGCTGGACGCACGTACCACCGCCGCCAACTCCTCGCCGTCGAGGCAGTCGGGATCGGTCGCGAGCAGCGCCTCGACGGCGCCTCGCAACCGGTCGGTGTCGATCATGATGATCCTCCGTCTTCGTGGTGTCGGAAACTGGAGGGGAGTCGGTGCGTCCATCATGCGCACAGGGGTGTCGCAGGGTTCGCCCGAGGTCAGACGCTCAGAAGTGTGACGTGCGTCACGTTGTGCGATCTTGCGAATTTGGATGGTCGTCAGCGGGGCTCGGAGTGCGTGGGATGGACGCCGCCAGGACATCCGATCCGGTACGGTCGAGACGTGATCACGTCACGTGGAATCCAGGCGCAGGTGTCGCACCGTTGCGCAGATTTCGGGTGGCCAATCCGGTGAATGCGGCCTCCGCCGAACCGCCGAAGGTTCGGTTGCCATTGCCGACCGGGCTCGAGATTCGCGAGGCGACTCCAGCTGACCGTCCGGCGATCATCGAGTTGTGCCGGGCCTCGCTCGGCTGGGGCGACGACCCGCGATTCGAGCAGTTGTTCTCGTGGAAGCACGACGAGAATGCGTTCGGTCCTTCGTACATGTGGGTGGCGACCGATGGTGATCGCATCGTTGGCCTTCGGGCGTTCATGCGGTGGGAGTTCGTTCGGGGTGGCGAGGTGCTTCGTGCCGTGCGTGCCGTCGATACGGCGACGCATCCGGAGTACCAGGGCAAGGGCCTGTTCACGGCGATGACGATGCACGGTCTCGATGTGATCGAAGCCGACGGGATCGACTTCGTGTTCAACACGCCGAATGACAAGAGCCGGCCGGGGTACCTGAAGATGGGCTGGCAGGAGGTCGGCAAGCTGCCGGTGGCGATCAGGGTGGCTGGACCGGGCGGGGCCCTGCGGATGGCCCGGTCGCGGGTGGCGTCGTCGCATTGGCCGTCGGAGGTCGATCTGGGCGTGCCCGTGAATGAGGTGCTGTCGGACCTTGTCCCTGCTGCTGACGTGACGGACGATCCCGCAGCGATCAGGACGAACGTGAGCAGTGCGTTCTACCAGTGGCGTTACGGCGCCGCTTTCCTCGGCTACCGCGTTGTGCCGACAGATGGCGGACACATCGTCGTACGCGTTCGACAGCGGGGGGACGCGGAGGAACTGGTGATGCTGGACATGCCGGGGTTGACGCTGTCGGCTGCCGATCGTGTCGCCCGACGCCTGCTGCGCCCCCATGGTCTCGACCATGCCCTCCGGATCGGCCGGAGCGACCTTCGTCAGGGATTCCTTCCGGCGCCCGGCGGCCCGGTCGTCGCCTGGCGATCGGTGTGCTCGGATGTCATGCCGCCGCTCGCTGACTGGCGTATCGGTATGGGCGACGTGGAGCTGTTCTGAACGTGGCTCGTCCGCCCACGGTGCTCATCGTGATTGCCTCGAACCGACGCCGTGGGGCCGAGCTCGAGGGTGTCCAACTCGCATCGGAGTTGGGTGCGGTTGGCGTCGTGGCGGAATCCGTCGCGCTCGCGCCGGCCGTCGGCTCGTCGACGTTGGACGTACCTCTTCTCGGACAGCAGCGGCTGGGCTTGACCACGCTCCGCGCTTTGCGGCGTCGAGCGAGAGCCGTCGATGTCGTGATCGCATACGGCTCGACCACGTTGCCCGCATGTGCGATCTCGATGCTCGGTCTCTCGACACCGTTCGTGTATCGGAGCATCGGCGACCCGAAAGCCTGGGTTCGAAGCGACTGGCATCGTCGTCGCACGGGTTTCCTGATGAGGCGGGCTCGGATGGTGGTGGCCCTCTGGCCCGATGCGGCGGAGGCGATTCGGGACCGGTACGCCGTGCCCACCGGCGACATCGCCGTCATCCCGAATGCCCGCTCGGCGACAGATTTCAACCCTGCCGACGATCAGCAGCGAGCGGCCGCGCGCCGGGCGCTTGGTCTGCCCGTCGATGGGCTGGTGGTCGGGTGCGTCGGCTCGATCTCGGCGGAGAAGCGTGTCCATCTGGCTGTGGATGCCGTAGCGGAGGCGGGCGACGGCCACTTGCTGGTGGTCGGCGATGGACCCGATCGTGCCGCCGTGGAGGAGTTGGCTGCCGGCAAGCTCGGCGATCGGGCGATCTTCACGGGTCAACTCGAGTCTGTCGTCGAGGTGTACGCCGCCATCGACGTCCTCGTGCTCACCAGTGCCACGGAGGGAATGCCGGGCGTGATGATCGAGGCGGCGATGAGTGGCGTGCCCGTGGTGGCTCCCGATGTGGGTGCCGTGCGGTGGCTGTTCAACAACGGCGTTCGTGGAGAGCCGATCTCGGTTGACGCGACCCCACAGGACTACGCCGAAGCAATCGTGAGAACGGCCGGGCTGGCCCGAGCTGCGGTTGACACTGCTCTGGACGCCTGTACTTGGGACAAGGTCGTCGAGCAGTGGAGGTCGGTCCTTGGTGCGGTCGCTGCACCCGTCGAACGAGGGGTCGCCGCGTGAGTGCGATCACCCGCATCGGTCGTGTGGTGTCCCCACGTCACCGCAGATGGAAGCGACTGCTCGACAGCTGCACCATCGATCCGGACGCTCTCTCCGCGCCTCTCGAATCGCCCGGCCCCCGAGACGTGATGATTTGTGGCCATTCGCGGTCTGGCACAGCGCTCGTGACAGCGGCACTGTGGCAGCCGCCTGCGATGGTGACGGTGATGGAGCCGTGGGACTCCTTCCGTCTGCCCCCATCGGAACTGTTCCGATCGTTTCGGACGGAGTTGGCGACCACGGGAAGGCTCGCCCGCGGTCGGCTGGACATCGATGCCCTGGAGCGACAACGAGCAGTGCGCTGGCAGCGAGACGGTGAGCAGTCGTTCGATGTGCTGTTCGACGATCGGACGACCGTGGCCATCAAGATGCCGGCGTTCTGGAGATACCTCGATCTCTTGCCGGAAACTCGATTCATCGTCTGCCTCCGTGATCCGCTCGAGGTCATCTCGTCGTTCGGGCGCGTGGGCGGGCGGCTGGCCGAAGGGCTCGACTACGACATACCGTTCAACCGCGCCATGAACGAAACGCTCCGCGACT
The DNA here is from genome assembly GCA_041742555.1 of Ilumatobacteraceae bacterium. Taxonomy (GTDB): domain Bacteria; phylum Actinomycetota; class Acidimicrobiia; order Acidimicrobiales; family Ilumatobacteraceae; genus Sva-07. The sequence goes on along the minus strand of JBGSII010000350.1, from coordinate 19,936 downwards.
CGACGAACGACAGCCTTCGTCGCCGCATCGCGATGTTCGACTACGTGGGGGAGCGGCTGATCCCTCATCTCGGTCGCTCCGATGTCCACGTCGTGCGGTATGAGAACTGGTCCACCGATCCCGAAGGTCAAATGAAGGCGCTGAGCGCCTTTCTGGACGTCGAGCTCGGGTCGGTGCGCGTCGACATCCGCGAGAGCGAGACCCCGCCCGCCGACCCTCGGACGGCAGCGGTCGTCGCCGAGCAGTGCCACACGGCCACGGCACTCGGATACGACCCAAGCCGTTGGTTCCACCGGATCGATGGAACGTCGGCGAGTTCAGTCGGCGAGGGGCACGGCCAGTGAAGACCGTGAAGGATCTCACCGTGAGCGTGCTCGGCACGAGGCCAGTCTCGGCGGCTGTGGAGCGCGTGCTGCGAGGGCGGCTGCGGGTTGTCGCGTATCATGGTGTCGCCGACGCTGAGGCGTTTCGCCGGCAACTCGACCTCGTGGTGAGCCGCTATGTGGTGGTGTGCGGTGCGGATGTAGTTGGGGCCTTGAACGGCGGGCCGCCCCTGCCCGATCGTGCTGTGTGGATCACGTTCGACGACGGCCACTCGAGCGTTGTCGAACACGCGCTTCCGCTGCTCCGAGAACGGAGCATGTCGGCGACGTTGTTCGTCTGCCCCGGGCTGGTGGACGGTGGCGAACCACCGTGGTGGGAGGTCGTCGATTCCGCCGTCGCTCTCGGCTGGGTGTCGGAAGGGCTGCCGACCGGGCGGTACGTGCAGGCGCTCAAGGCGTTGTCCGATGCGGAACGTCGACGCCACGTGGCAGGTGCGGATGTTTTCTCGAAGCAAGTCGGGGGAGAAGTAGCGCGACCCGTTCCAGCCGCTGGGCCGGTCGAGCTGGGTGCCTGGCTGAACGCAGGGATGGAACTGGGGAACCACACCTGGGACCATCCATGCCTCGACATGTGTGCGGGCGACGAGCAACGCCGCCAGATCGTCGAAGCCGATCGTTGGCTGGAACGCGTCGGTGCGTTCGAACCGGGACGCCTCTTCGCCTACCCCAACGGCGACTGGACGCCGGACAGCGAGCGGGTTCTCGCCGAGCTCGGCTACGACGTTGCGCTGTTGTTCGATCACCGGCTTGCCAACGTCGCCGCGGTGAGCCCTCTCCGTGTGTCCCGCGTTCGCCTCGACGCGGGTGCCTCCGTCGAACGGGCTCGGGCGATCCTGTCGGGCGGTCATTCGATGCTCTATCGCCCGCCGTCGCCGATCGTCGTGACCTCGGGAGCAGCATGATCAAGGTGCTCGCCGTCATGGACGGGACCGGCACTGGCGGTGCGGAGACGTCTATGGCAGCGATGGCCCCGTTGATGGCCGAGAACGGTGTGGAGATGGAAGTCGCCTATTTCCACGACCGGCCCGGAGCCAAGGAGAAGTTCCTGGAGGCTGGGATACCGCTTCATCATGTTCCGCCAGGTGGGACGAGGCTGGCCACCATGTGGCGTCTGCGGAAGTTGATCAAGGAACGCCGCCCCGACCTGGTGCACACGATGGTGTACGAAGCGGACATCATCGGAAGGACTGCTGCGTTCAGCGCACGAGTGCCCGTCATGTCATCGATCATCAACGAGATGTACGGGCCGGAACAGCTGGCTGCCGTGCCCCATCCGTGGAAGCTGCGCCTTGCCCAACTCGTGGATATCGCGACGGCCCGATTTGTTACCCGCTTCCACGCCATTACGAACACGGTCGCGGACGTAATGGCCCCTCGTCTCCGGATCGACCGTTCAAGCATTCGGGTGGTCTATCGAGGCCGCGATCCAGCTCTGTTGGGCAGTCGATCGGATCAGCGGCGTGCCCGCGTTCGCAGGCAACTCGGGGTGGCGGGCAGTACGCCACTGATACTTGCGGTCGGCCGACAGGAACATCAGAAGGGCTTCGACATGCTCCTCGAGGCGATGCCGGAGATCCGACGTCAGACGCCTGACGCTCTGCTGCTCGTGGCCGGCCGACAAGGTCCCGTTTCAAGCGCACTGGAGCTCCAGGCGTCTCGCCTGCGTCTGGACGACGAAACTGTCCGCTGGCTGGGGCATCGCGACGACATCGCCGACCTGCTCGTAGCGTGCGACGTGATGGTCTTCCCGTCACGATGGGAGGGGCTCGGCAGCGCGGTGGTGGAAGCACTGATGCTCCAAACACCTGTCGTCTGCGCCGATCTCGACGTCCTCAGAGAAGTGGTCGGCGCAGCGAACGCCGCTTCCCTTGTCACATTTGTAGACGCATCGACACCGAGCGCTTTGGCAGCTTCAGTCGTCGAAGCGATTGTTCGCCCGCCACTTCCTGATCCCACCGAGGAACATGCGCCCATACCGTTCCTGCTCAGGTCGGTAGCTGCCGATCTGAGCGATCTACTCATCGAGTCCGTTGCCACTCAAGATGTTGAGCTATGCAGGTGCTCTGAAGCTCCAGCAAACGGACATCAACGGTCGCCAAAACGAAAGTCTGATTGAGCCAGTGTTGAAGATCCATTGGTACTGGCCATACAGCTTCGGTAGCGGCCGGACACCGCTCGCGGACGCGACCTTCCGGCCAGATGATGTTCCGACGGTGCAAGCGCTGGCTAGCCGCTTTGGTCAGGCTCTCCCAACAAATGGTCCTTATGAAGTCGTGAGAGATCTACCTGAAACAAACGATGGCCCGCGTCCGACCAGCAAAATCTCACGCGTTGTGAGCCGGGCACCGATCTACACGCAGCGGGCAATCGCGCGACGACGCCTCGTCCGGAGCCGCAATTTCGACGTAAGTGTACTGCACCACCTCAATCACTACATTGACGCCGCTACTTTGCGTGACCTATCCCGAATGGTGCCTCTGGTTTCGTTCGTTCACGACGTTTGGCCGCACGAACCTAGATTGCCCCCAACGATTGAACGACGCTTGTTAAGTAAGACCTACCGCTCTGCCGGTCACCTCGTCGTCTACCATCGCGTGCTCCGCGAGTCCTTGATCGCGGACTTCGGCATTGATGCCAGTCGCGTTCATACGATTCGGATTCCCCTGGGACTCCGCACTCCTCCGGAACAGTCCGATATCGAGAGGCCTTCTCGATTTCTCTTCTTTGGCACCTTTAGACCAAATAAGGGTCTCCCCGTCCTTCTTGATGCTATTGAACTCCTGGGTCCCCGTGCTGATTTCACACTTCACATTGCGGGTCGCGGGCAGGAATCAATTGTTAATCAGGTCAGGCAACTGGCGGAACGATTTCCAAATGTGACCTGCGAGTTCGGCTTCATTTCCCACGAGAGGATGGAAGAACTCTTTAGCCGCAACGACATGGTGGTACTGCCCTACACCAGCTTCGCGTCTCAGTCCGGTGTACTTGCTGACGCCTACTCGTTCGGCCTGCCGCTGATCGTCACCGACGTCGGAGCAATCGGTCCGACTGTCCGAGAAGATGGGAGCGGCCTTGTCGTGAAGCCAGGAAGCGCCGAAGATCTAGCAACTGCACTTGACAAAGCGGCGAGACTCGAGACGCTTCGAGACGAGCTTCGCTACGCCGTGCTCCGTACGGCAAAGCTGCACTCGTACGACAACGTGGGCGCAGACCTGCGTGACATACTCTCGACCGCCGCTACCGAACGTAAAGACGGGGCTGCGTAGGGCCGACACCCGAGTGCAGCCACGTGATAGCGGCCGCGGTCGAGTCCCGTCGGGAGGTTGAGAAGGGGCAGCGATCTGATTCACATTGTATCAATGGCTGGTGGATCATGCTCAATCGATGGCGACTACTTGCCGCTTGGATCTCCTCCATCGTGCACCGTCCCACAGCCTGTGCCGATATCAACGATTGTTGGCGAAGATGACACGTTCGTCCACCGATTAACAATTGCGTCATGCGATCCCGGCGTCACCCACTCGGTCTCTATCGGGCTAGGACTACGTCTTGCGGCCAGCTGCGCCTCGCGGGTTCCGCCGGGGTTAGGGAGCGGGGGTGAGAGTCGCTGTGATCGACGCCTCAACGCCGCTAAGCGTGTTCGCAAGGTCATAGGCATCTGCAACCTCGACTAACCTCTCGATCGAGGGCGGCGACCGAATCGTATTGGCAATCACTTCGGCGAGAGCGGCAGCGTCGCCAGGGGCGACGAGACACTCAGGCAAGGGAGCGAGGATCTCGACGAGGCCGCCCGTGGCCGTCGCGACCACCGGGATACCACGTGCCATTGCCTCAATCGCCACGCGGCCGAATGGTTCGCGTCGACTTGGCATCGCGACGACTGCAACCTCACGAAGGAGCGGCCATGGAGACGTCACGTATCCGAGCTCGTGAACGCGCTCGGCAAGGCCAGGCATGGCGATTCGTGGGCGCGACCGACTCAGAGAGCCTGCAATGACCAAGTCGCAATGCAGGAGAGGTTCACGTTGCATCGCATCAAGCAACACATCGAGGCCCTTCTCCTTGGCGTCGCGCCCAACGAATGCAATCGTTGACCCACCTGAGACCCGTCTTGCTGTTCGTGCCCTCAGGTCTGCCAGAACCCCTGGTGCCCGGTGGTCGACGCCGTTCGGAACCACAGTATATGAGCGGTGACCCCCGTAGGCCTCCCGCCAAGCGTCCTTCATCGAGTTCGACACGAAGATTACGGAACTGCAACGCCTGTATTGTGCGCGCCAGAAGCGGCGGGACACCGGGCTCGGATCGTCGCGCACATGCAGAACAATTGGGATTGCCCGGCTGAATACAGTTCGAGCGAACGGCACAAGACTCAGAAGATGCGTGTAGACGACATCCGGCGGGTCAATTCGGAGCTCCCGTCGTACCTTGAGCGCAGAAGCGAGCCACCGCGCGGCGCCAGAGCGACGAAAGACGGGCTGTCTAACCATCCGGATTTCGGCGATCTGACTCCAAGGCTCTGAGAGATCGCCGGCCATCCCACACATAACTGTGACGCTCCAACCGCGCGAGCGAAGGTGGGTTGCCACCTCTAGTGTCGACCGCTGGGACCCACCTTCACCGCGGAGAGTGTTTGTTAGGACGAGAATTCTCGGCATTATCGCTCTGCTGCGCTGAGCCGGCGAAGCTGCGTCCACTTGTCGCTACTCGTTTCCACTACGTAGCCCGCCTCGACAAATCGGCCGACCAGATCCACTTCAGCGTCCCGGTCGGTGTCGTCGATCAGCACCGAGCAGTCTCTTCCGAGACGTGGTGCGAGCCACAGCGACCCGGAGCGGCCGCCCCTGGTGCCTCCCGGCGGACCATCTACCAGGACCACTGAGACTGACGAGAGATCGGCTGGCAGGGCGCTCTGCTCATACCAGTCGGCGTCACCCTGCTGGGCGAGAGGCGCGTGCTTCGCCGGAGCTCGCAGACCTCCGAGAACGCAGGCCAGATTGACCCGGTAGGCCCACCGGCGAGAGTGCTCCATCGAGATAAGGCGACCGCCACCCCGCATGGCGAGCGCAGCAACGACAGTGGACAAGCCTGCCCCGAGTTCCATCGCGGTGCCATCAGATCCCGCCGCAAGTTTGTACCACCGAAGAAGCAGACCTTCGCTAGCTACGCCAGACCCCGACGCCCAAGCCCGCGCCAGACTGTCGATTGTCTCTGGGCCGAACGCTTGGCCCGACAGTCGGAATCTCCAGATGGAACGAGCTGTGCGCACAGCGATAGGCAGATCCACCGTGGCAGCTCGCCTGGCAGCAAGCATCAGATGCCGAGGTCGTCGAGCGTGCGTGGACTCCGGCTTGATCACTGGCCGATACCGTAGCGAGAAGCTGCTACCTGCACGCGTCCAAGGTCTAGAACGGTCCCGTCTTGCTTTCAACACATCCAGATATCGATCCGGGGCTACCGAGTGGTCGTGGACTCGCCTTGCAGGCGATCCGCCGGCACAAGGGTCGATTCGCAACCTTCAGTCTCGCTTCCGCCTCTGGCGGCGTCCTGGAGGCTGCCTCCTTGGTCATCGTCACCGCGATCGCTGCTTCGATCGCCGATGGCAGCACCGAACTCGAGCTGCCGGTACTTGGCGAGCAGTCGATCGCCATCGCAGCGACTCTTGGGATCGCCGTTGTCGCGGCCAGAGGGTTCGCCGCCGCGTTGGTCTCTCATACAGCGAGCTGGATCAACTCAGAGTCAATACGCAGCGAGAGAAGCGAGCTAAGTGAGCTGTACGTGACAGCAGGGTGGATCGATCAAGAGCAGCTTGGCCCGAGCCAACTCCAGGAGCGGCTCACTCGATTCACACAGGAACACGGCACTGTCGTAGGTGGGGTGCTCCAGATCATCAACTCCTCAATAGTCCTGACTGCGCTCGTCGTCGGTGCCTTAGTTGCGAATCCCATCGCCGCCGCCGCCATCATCGTGTTCGGCCTCGGACTGGTGCTCGTTCTTCGACCGATGCGATCTCGCGTCAGCAGGCTGTCCGCGGCAGCGGCCAGCTCGGGAGCCAAACTTGCGGCGTCAGGCGCCGAGTTCTCGGCGGTCAAGCTTGAAGCGTCGATCTATGGCGTGCGGAGCAGAGTTCTCGCACGAATCAGATTCGCGGTGGATGAGGCTGCGGTCACATGGCGCAAGGCGGCTTTCGCAAGGGCACTGATACCCTCCATCTACACCTCTCTCGGTATCGCGGCGCTGCTGATCTCGCTACTGGTCGTCTCTCGCTTCGAAGCGTCTCGTACACCCGCAGCGGCGGCGGCGATCTTGCTCATTCTTCGAAGCATTAGTTACGGACAGTCCGCACAGAGTGGGCTGGCGAGTGTGCACGCCGGGCTCCCCTATGTGCATGAGATCGAGCAGTTGAAGCGGCAATTTCGTCCGCAAGTGCAGTTGCCAGTCAACCACACGGATTCCCCGATTGGATTTCAAGCCCGCAACTTGAGCTTTTCTTATCCGGGCTCAAGCGACGTGCTCCGTTCCGTCAGCTTCAATATCGTGCCCGGAGCGACCGTCGGAATCATCGGTCCATCCGGCTCCGGAAAGTCGACGCTCGTTCGACTTATGTTGGGCGTCCTGGAACCGTCGGCGGGAGAGCTCCACGCGACTATCGAAGGCTCAGATTCAGTTCGATCGAGCATGATCGTCGGAGCGGTTCCATTCGTGGCCCAGACGCCGGTCTTCCTCGAGGGGAGTATTCTCGAGAACGTTTGCTTTCTCCGGCCTGCGATCGACTCGGAACTAGCGCGTTCAGCGCTTCGATCAGTTGGCCTCGACCAAGAAATTGCAGGTCTAGCCAATGGCGAGGACACGACTATCAAAGTCACCGGGGAACCGCTTAGCGGGGGGCAGCAGCAGCGACTATCGATTGCGCGCGCTATTGCCGCCCGGCCTGGTGCATTGGTTCTGGACGAGCCGACTAGTTCACTCGATGTACGAAGCGAGAAAATCATACGCGAGACACTTGAGCGGCTCAAGGGCCGTTCGACCATAGTCATAGTCGCTCACCGACTTTCGACGCTGGATTTCTGCGATCAGATCATGGTGATTCAGGACGGCGAACTCAAGGGCTTCGACACGCCAGAGAACCTCGAGAAGACCAGCGACTTCTACCGGGAAGCACTGATCCTGTCAGGCATGCGGTGACAGAGACTCCTTCGGGGCCGATGGCAGAGCCGGAGGACGATGAGCGCTTCAGCGCCGATGAGCTGTTCGAGCCCACACGGCAACGGTCACTGCGCCGGCTGCCGGAACTGCTGATCACGGCAGCGCGTATCGCACGTGACGCGGCACCCCACGAGTTCAAGGTCACCACCGGACTCCAGGGCGTGCTCGCTGTTGCCGCCGCCGTTCAGGTGTTCGTCATCCGTGGCCTACTCGACGGTCTGCTCCAGCTCGACGATGGCACGACGGTCGGCGAGATTGCCCCCTGGCTCTTCGCGTTCGTCGGTATCGCTGCGCTCCTGACGTTCTCCACCACGCTGCGGGTCGAGCGTCAGCGGTTGATGGGCGAACTCGTGGCTCGCTACACCACGGGCGAAGTGCTCGACATCGCCGCATCGGCCGACCTGCTCGACTACGAGACGCCGAGCTTCTACAACCGCCTCCAGCGAGCGCGGATCAACGCAGCGGCCAGGCCGACCCAGATGGTTGGCGGTCTGCTGACAGTCGGAGGTTCGTTGATGGCGATCGTCGCTGTGGCGATCGCGATCGTCTTCGTAACGCCCCTCCTCCTGGTGCTGATCCTGCTGGCCTACGTCCCGCTCTGGCTCGTACTCGTGCGGGTCAGCCGGGCCGAATACCGGTTCGCCGTCGCTCAGACCGAGCGTGATCGTCGCCGCCAACACTTCTTCGACGTGCTCTCTCGGCGACAGGAAGCTGCCGAGCTGCGCGCATTCGGGCATACCGACTTCGTTCGAGCGGCCTACGACAGCCTGTACGACGGCCGGATCGCCGACGTCCGTGAGCTCGTCAACCGACGAAGCCGGCTCGGCCTGTTGGGTGCGCTGGGGAACGCCATGCTGACCGGCGGCGTCATGCTGGCACTTGTGTGGATGGCGACGACCGACCGGCTGTCGCCCGCCGATGCCGGCGCGGTCGCGGGCGCCCTGCTGCTCATCGCTTCTCGACTCAGCATGCTGGCCGGGGGGAGTGGGTCGCTCTACGAGAGCGCTCTGTTCATGGAGGACTACACGTCGTTCATCAGCACGAACCGGCCGGCGAAGTCCGCGGACACGCTGCGGCCGGACGCGATCGACTTCGCCGATATCGAGGTGAACGGGGTCGGGTTCACCTATCCGAGCCGAACCGAGCCTGCTGTGCACGACGTCACGATGCGGATCCGGCGGGGAGAGGTCATCGCGCTCGTCGGGGAGAACGGTTCGGGCAAGACGACGCTGGCCAAGATGCTCGCAGGACTCCTTCCCGCCCAGACCGGTGCGATCACCTGGGACGGGGTGCCGACCGAGGAACTGGGAAACTCAGTTCGCGAATCGGTCGGTGTGGTGTTCCAGGACTACGTGAAGTACCTACTGACCGTCAGGGACAACATCACGATCGGACGAATCGAGGAGCGCGCCGATGATGAGCGATTCGAGGCCGCGGCGCGACGGGCCGGCGTGCTCGCTGTCCTCGACGGACTCCCCGAGGGTGCCGACACACAACTCGGTACCGAATGGGCGGGAGGGGTCGAACTCTCCGTCGGCCAGTGGCAACGCATCGCCATCGCCCGCGGATACTTCCGTGACGCTCCTTTCCTGATCCTCGACGAGCCCACGGCGGCGCTCGACCCACGAGCCGAAGCTGCAGTCTTCGACAGCATCCGCGAGCTGTACGAGGGACGTACCGTCCTGCTCATCTCGCACCGCTTCTCCAGCGTGCGCTCGGCCGACCGCATCTACGTGATGAGCAACGGCGCCATCATCGAACACGGCACCCACAGCGAACTCATGGACGCCGCAGGCACGTATCGCGACCTGTTCACCCTGCAGGCGCGGCGATACCTCGACGAGGACGGCGCGCCGGTCGAGACCGACCGGCCATGACAGCGCCTGGCGTCATCGTCCTCTCCGAGCGCCGTCTGCTCGTCGATGCGATGGGGCTGCTCCTCGATGACGAGCCAGTGAGCCACGCTGCTGACCAGCACACCCTTCGAGCCACGATCACGTCGGACCCGATGGTCACCGTGGTGATCGACCTCGAGGCGCCTGGCATGGCAACAGACGACCTGGTGGGTCTGCTCGATGGTCATCGTGGCCGACGCTGTTCCGTCTACGATCGGTTCACGCCGGCCATCGCAGCGACGGCCTTCGAGCTCGGGAGCCAGGCGCCGGTCGGGCTCGACTCGCCCGTTGATGCACTGCGCGAGGCGTTGACCGGTGCGGCTGGAACAACGATCACTCGTGGGGACGGGCCGACCCGGCTGGAGCTCGATCGCCTGGCGACGCTGTCGGCTCGCGAGCTCGAAGTGCTTCGAGCAGTGGCGCAAGGCCGATCCGCCAGCGCGATCGCCGCCGACCTCGGCGTCACGGTGCACACGGTCAACACGCACCGCAGGCGCGCCATGCGCAAGCTCGACGTCGTACAGCAGGCGCAAGCAGTTGGTCTGCTTGTTCGCGCCGGCGCGGTGATCAGCCCGCAGACCTGAGCGTGTCGACGAGGCGCTCAGGGGCCGAGTCCTGGGAGTGGTACCCCCGCGGAATCACGAGTCTCAGGACGGGTACCACCGACGTCACGTCCATCAACTGGTCGAACAACGACGCCGCCGACGAGTGGGTCCAGCCTCGAATACGTGGGGCCGACAACAACCGTAGGGCTGCCTCCTGCTTCGGCATGTCCGCGATCTGCACCTCGTCGATGTCGCTGGCGTACATCGGGAGCAGGATCCTGTCCATGGGCAGATGGTCGAGATCCACGATGGGCGGCTCCATCAGGAATCGGCCGTCGGAACTGACCGATGGGGCACTGCTTCGCTCGGCAAGGGTTCGGCTTCCCTCGCGGAGTCGGAGCGCTGTTGCCCCGCGGTAGCACTGCGTTGCGCCATCGGTCTGTTCGACGCGCAGGACGTCGTCGGTCACCAGGCGTGCCCCGCCGAGGCAAGCGAGTGCAGCGATGGTCGACTTGCCGGCGCCCGGGTCTCCGGCCATCACCGTTGCCCCGCCGTCGATCTCGACGGCGCTTGCGTGGAGCACCAGGTGATCGTCGAGCTGACAGACCACCGCCATGACGTTCCCCGCAGTGAAAACCGGGAGGCGTGCCGCGTCGGCATGCTCGAAGGGTCGCCAGGTGATCGTGCGCGCCGTCATGTCGATCGCGACGTCTCCGATGTCGCGGAACCGCAGGGTGTAGAGCGCGGCAGAGTGCTGGATCAGGACGAAGAACGATGGCGGTGGGTCGATCCTTGCGACCACGGGGTCGGATGGATCGAGCGCGTGTGCATCGTGCGGCAGGACCGGGCCGAGCGTCACGGTCCAGTCGACCTTCCCGCCGGTCGTGCGCGGTGCGTTGAGCGGGAACGGGGTGGCAACCGTCATGCCGTGGAGTCGGACCAGTTCGCTCATAGTTCGAAGACGAGATATCGATCGGATTCGACATCGAGGCTCCGACCGCCGATCTCCAGCCAGGCATGGGCATCGAACCCCGAGGAGGTCGGATCAGCGACCCCGATTCGCAGAACTGGGTGAAGCCGTCGAACTCGCTGCCCGGCGACGAGCGAATGGCGAAGGCAGACACCCGACACAGGCCAGTTCCTCATCACGACGTTCGTGATCCGAAGTCGGTCTGTCGCCCAACCGGGCAAGGAGCCAACGGGCTGACTCATCGTCGCCTCCGAGCCCGACGAGAGCGCGACGCCGAACGATCGGGCGAGACGACGCAGCGGTATCCATCGAATCAGGGCTTCGCAGTACACCGCAAGGGCACTGACGACCACCAGTTCGCGGCGCTCGGACCACGACATCCGGCCGACAACCCTCGTCGCGTTGACGAACCGGGTGCCGATCACTCAGGTCGGGTCCTCGAGCAGCCCGTGCTCATCAAGCAGGGCGATGAACGACGTGGCGTCGGCCGTCGCAGAGGCTCGGTCGATGCCGTACGTCGCGCACAGGAGATCGGCGAGCGTGGCCGAGTTTGCGCCGCCGACGAGTGCGGTCCACATCAGAGCGCCGGTCTCGTTCGTCGAGAAGTACGACGACGATTCGAGATCGAGCGCGATCAGCACACCGTTGATCTCGCGCCAGGAGACGCCCCTTGCCCTGATTCTCACAGTCCTTGGCAGCACCACCGCACCATACCGGTGACCCGTGGGGCCGTGAAGGAACCCTTCGTCGCGGAGGACTCAGTCGTCGAAGCGTCGCTCAGGCACCCGACTCGTTGGACTCGGCATCGTCGGGCCCCGGGCGAGCGTCGCTGAAGTTGGGCCGCTGACCAAACCGGGTGAGTTCGCTGAGCGAGCCGACTCGGGTGATGGTCGGCGGCTCGTAGGTGCTGGGGGTGTTTGGCGACTCCGATGCGTTCATGACCAGCACGATGCCAGGATGCACTGCAATTGGCAAGACCCTTAAGGGTATCTTGTGACAGTGGATCGAAACCAGGCTAATCGTCCAGGGGTGGCGGTGCTCATCACAGGTCGTCCCCTTCTTGTTCGCGCGTGGAGCCATGTCTGTCGGGGGCTTGATCTCCAGGTGGCGGTGCCTGGCAACACGGACGTGGGCCCGAAGTTCGCCCTCGCTCTCGTCGACTCCACGTCGATGAGTGGCATCGACGAATTCGAGATAGCGGCTCGGACGCCCGTCGTCGTGCTGATCGGTGCCCAGCCTCCAGGTTTCGCCGGTGCTCTGCCCGCGAGCACTCGCGCCGTCGTCACCTGGCGCGACAGTCTGGCGATTGTGGAGGAAGCGATCCGCCTGACGCTGGCGGGAGAGTGCTTCATCTCGGCGTCGGCCTCGTCGACGGTGTTGGCGCTCTGCACGCGGAACGGTCGCACCCCCAACCGACCGATCGCCCGATTGACATCGCGCGAGAGCGACGTGATGCACGCCATGATCGGAGGGCACACGATTGGTTCGACAGCTCGCACGTTGCACATTGCCGAAAAGACCGTCGAGGCGCACCGGTCGCGGGCATTCACGAAGCTCGGGGTTCGGTCGCAGAACGAGGCGATTGCTCTGTTGCTGGGCGATCCGGGTCTGCTCCATTGAGCACGGGTATCGTCCAGTCGTGGCGATGATGTGCGGTGCGCTGTGGCAGGGCGACGCACCGGCTGACGCAATGCTGCGAGGAGTTGACGAGGCGCTCGCTCCCTACGGTGCCGGACAATCGTGGACAGGAACCCTCGGCAGCTGGACCGTGGCGATCCATTCGTTCGGGCCCGACTCGGGACCCCACGTCACGGCGAGCGGCGCCGTCGTCTGTGCGGACGTCTTCCTCCACGATCGCGCCGAACTGGCCGAGGAGCTTCGCGCTCCGAGTGAGGCCACCGACGTCGAGATCCTCGGCCTTGCGTACGACAGGTGGGGACGAGAACTGTGCCAATGGGTCAGTGGGAACTACTCGATTGCGGTTGTTGATCGACTCCGCAGCGGGGTGTTCCTCGCCCGCGACCACGGCGGAAGTCGATTCCTCGCCGCGCACCAGCGCAGTGATGCCGTCGCCTTCGCCTCGACCGCTCTCGCTCTGACGGGATTTCCTGGTGTCGGTCACGACCTTGACACCGAACGTCTCGCCGAACTCTCCGTCGCTGCGTACGGAACGACGCGCACCTTCGTGCGAGGCGTGTCGGCTGTGCCGCCCGGATCGTGGTCGTGGTTCGGCACCGATGGCGGGTCGTCGACCCATCGGTGGTGGCGTCCGGAGGACATCGAGATCAAGGATCAGGGCTCGCTCGCACTACATGCCCAGGACCTGCGGGCGCAACTCGAGCGGTCGGTCGCGTCGACGCTGCGACGGACGGATGGTGTGGGCGTACTGCTCAGCGGGGGACTCGACTCGTCTTCGATCGCCGCTGTCGCCGCGAGTCAACTGCGGCCGGAGGACCTGCGCTCATACACATCGGTGCCTCCCCCAGGTTGGCGTGGGCGGGTGCCCGGTCGGCGGGTTGCCGACGAGCGGTCCGAGGTCGAGGCGCTCGCAGCGATGATCCCGAATCTTCGTCCGAGTTTCATTCACGTTCGAGGCACATCGCTGTTCGCTCACCAACACGATCTCTGGGAGCTCGGAGCGTGTCCAGACCGCAACCCGGACAACATGCTGTGGCATCACGAGTGCGTCCGCGACGCAGCCGCCGACGGCGTGCACACGCTGCTCACTGGAGAGATGGGGAATCAGGGGTTCAGTGCCGACGGACCGCTCTGGCTCGCGGCGCTCGCTCGCCGTGGCCGCGTCCCGTCGGTTCTCCGCGAGGCGCAGGCGTGGCAACGCACGACGGGCAAGTCGGTTCCGGCCTCCCTGCGTGGTTACGTCATGTGGCCGTTGCTTCCTGAGTGGTTCCGCAACCGGCGTGCTCGCCGGGCCGGGGTGGATGCGACATCGGAGTGGCTCTCAGCGACGGCGATCAGGCCGGAACGGCTCGCCGAACTCGACCTGGGGGACGTACTTCCGGAAGTCACGCGACCGCACCCTCACGGTTGGTCCCGCGACCCGGTCCGCAACTTCATGCTGATCGGTGCCCAGGTCGAAACCGAGGCGGCGTACCGGCAACGGTTCGGTGTCGAACTGCGCGATCCCACTTGGGATCGTCGTCTGACGGAACTGGCCCTACAGCAGCCCGAGTGGTGGCGGCGCCACGATGGCGTCACTCGTGCCATCTGTCGGGCCGCGATGGCTGACGTCCTGCCGCCGGAGATCGTGAATCGGCGTACCCGGGGAGCCCAGTTGCCCGACTGGCTGGACCGGATGACCGACGGTCGAGAGGAGATCGGAGTCGAGCTGCAAGCGATGCGCGACCACCCGGCGAGTCGCGAGGTCTTCGACGTCGACAGTCTTCAGGCGGTGTTCGACGCATGGCCTGACCGGAACAAGATGGATGACTGGGATGCGATCTACTCGGTCCGTTTCGCGCTGATGCGCAGTGTCGTGCTCAGTCGGTATGCGCGCTGGTTCGAAGAGCGGGGTCGGCGGGTGGCTGCCGGCGGCCCGGCGGTCGTGCTCGGCGAGCCGATGTGACGTCAGGCCGTCCCGATCGAGCGCGACGTCAGCACCGCTCGGGAGTACGCCACACGGTCTGACCAACCCGGCACGAACGGGATCGCCGTGAGCGCTTGCCGACGCCAGCGCTTGTTCCGGGCCCGGTACCCCCACCCGGCCACCCGCTCGCGGATCGAAGCGCTCGATACGACGAGATCGGCCGGCACACGCGCCGGCTCCGGCAGTGCGAGGGCTGCGTTGACCATCTCCAGCGCCTCGCTGACGATCTGTCCGATCCGCCAGGCCTCACAGAGTCCGCGAACCTCGTCGACGTCGAGTTCCGGATTGCGGTAGGTCTGCACGACGTCGCGCAGCGTGATCATCTTCGGTGTTGCGTCCGACAGCGTCGCCGAGATGCACGAGTGGATGAACCGGGCTTCGGGGCTCAACGCCTCGAGCCGTGTACCGGAGACCTCGAACCCACTCGGGCGGTCGAACAGGCTGGCCGGGTCGATCAGGAACGCGTAGGGCCCCGCCACGAGCGTGCGATGCAGATCGAGATTCGCGTCCGCCTCTCGGTGGAACGTCGCTCCCTTGCCGAACTGGCGATCGAAGCCCGGCCGAAGCTCGACCGAACGGCGTCGGTAGCCGAGATCTGCCAACGCGTCCGCGGCGTCGGCGAATCGATCGCCGGGAACGAGCAGGTCGACGTCGACGTACGGCCGCCACAGCGGGTCGGGATAGAGCGCAGCCGTCGCTGGTCCCTTGAGCACCCGCAGCGGAATGGCCCGATCGGACAATGTGGCCGCCACCCGCACGAGCGTCGTGTCCAGCAGCAGGACCTTCGTCGACACCCGGCGATGGAGGTCTTCCACCTCGGCGGCCCGTCGGTCGTCGACCGCCACGTCACCGCCACGGATGGCGGCGTCCAGGAGCCCCGAGAGACGATGCGCTGCCACCCGTTGGAGAAACTGCGACCATTCGCCGTCGTCGGACGGCGGCCCGAGCGGTGCCGGTCCATCGAACAGTCCCCAACTTGCGATCCGCCGCAGGAAGGCGCCGTACCGCTCGGTCTCCACGCTCGGCGACGCTACCCGCCGCCGAGCACCGGGAGCCCTACAGTGCGGGTGGCATGGCAGCGGAAGGCGACGACGACCACCGCATCCACGTGCTGTGGCTCATCAAGGGGCTCGGGCCGGGTGGAGCGGAGCACCTGCTCGTGTCGATCGCCCGCGCAGCGGACGCCGAACGGTTCCGATTCACTGCCGGCTACGTCCTCGGCTGGAAGGACCATCTCGTCCCCATGATCCAGGCCGCCGGAGTCGAGACGGTCTCGTTCGGTGTCTCGAATGCACTCGACCTGCGCTGGGCCTGGCGACTTCGCCGATATCTCGTCCGTCACGACGTGGACGTGATCCACGTCCACTCCCCGCTGGTCGCCGGCGTGGCCAGGCTCGTGCGCCTCACGATGCGCCGTCGGCCGCCCGTGGTGAGCACCGAACACAACGCTTGGGGATCACACTCGGCATTCACCCGCTGGTTCAACCGCCTCACCTTTCGCCTCGATGCCGCGCACATCGCCGTGTCCGACCAGGTCGTCGAATCCATGCCCGAATCGCTCCGTGCGATGACGGAAACGATCGTGCACGGCGTCGACGTCGAGGACATCGACGCCTACCGGCATCAGCGCGCGGACGTACGAG
Organism: Ilumatobacteraceae bacterium; assembly: GCA_041742555.1. Taxonomy (GTDB): domain Bacteria; phylum Actinomycetota; class Acidimicrobiia; order Acidimicrobiales; family Ilumatobacteraceae; genus Sva-07. The sequence goes on along the minus strand of JBGSII010000350.1, from coordinate 3,693 downwards.
CGGAACTCGGTCTCGGCGACGAGACCGTCGCGATCTGCACCGTCGCGAACCTGCGCTGGCAGAAGGCCTACCCCGACCTCCTGACCGCGGCACGTGTCGTCATCGACGAGGGCTTCGACGTCATGTTCCTGGCGGCCGGCCAGGGCCCGCTCGAGGAGGAGATCCGAGCGCTACGCGATGACTACGAGATCGCCGACCGGTTCCGCCTGCTGGGCTACCGATCCGACGTCCACCGGCTCCTCGCCGGCATGGACGTGTTCGCGCTCGCGTCGCTCTACGAGGGCTATCCCATCGCCGTCATGGAAGCGATGGTCGCGGGCCTCCCCGTGGTGGCCACCGACGCAGGGAGCATCGGCGAAGCGGTCGACGATGGTGTCGATGGATTGGTCGTCCCGGCGGGACGACCCGATGCGTTGGCCATTGCTCTTCGGACGATCCTCCAGGACCCGGATCGACGTCGGCAGATGAGCGTCGCCGCCCGCTCGAAGGGCACCCGGTTCGGGATCCAACCTGCCGTCGACCGGACCGAGGCGATCTACGAGGAGGTTGCGGCGGGAAGTCGGTGACGCCGTCGTCTCGCGACCGGGCCACCCGCGTTTCGAGCACCCTCAGCGTTCGCCGCGAACCGCGGAGTGGTGGGATGCCACGTTTGGGGCGCTGGCGAGAACTAGCGTTCCGGTCGGCATGCACAGTATTCGCCCCCTCGATGCGCTGCGCCGGTTCTGGTGGATCGTCGTGATCTTCACGATCCTCGGTGCCGCCGTCGCTGGTGCGCCGTCGCCCGAGCAGGCGGCCGACTCGGTCACCAGGTGGAATGCCGCCCACACGTTGCTCGTCTCCAGCACGTCGAGCACCGGGTTCAACGATCCGCAGGCGTTCAACCAACTCACCCTGTTCGCCACCACGGGGCAGGTCCCCGCCCGCGCGGCCGAGGCGCTCGGCTACGACGGGTCGCCCGCCGCGCTCGCTGCCCAGGTCGAAGTGTTCGCCGACCAGGAGACCGGGGCCCTGCAGATCTCCACCACCCAGGACACCGAAGACGACGCCGTCGAGGTCGCCGACGCGTTCGCCCTCGAACTCACCTCCTACCTCACCGAACGCCAGGAACAGCTCCGGCAAGACCAAGTGAGCGCCGCCCTCACTCGCCTCGAGACGCTCGAGGGGCAGATCAACGACGTCGAGGGAACCGTGCTGCTGCCCCCGACCGACCCCGACGGCGAACCCATCGAGGATCCCGTCGCCCGGGCCCAGCTCGACGCGCTCACCCGCCAGTACAGCGTCGCCTTCGAGCAGTACAACGCACTCCAGGAAGACCAGGGCCAACTCGTCCTCACCACCCTCGAGGAAGCCCAGGGCGTCCCCGTCGAGGAGTCGGGCCTCAGCGCGCCGCAGTCGCGAGTGTCACGCGGGGTGCTCGGCGCCCTCGTCGGCGCTGCCATCGGGTTCGGCATCGCCCTGCTGCTCGCCCGCGCCGACCGCCGGATCCGCACCGCTGACCAACTCACCGAGGTCCTCGGCGTCGAGGTCAACACCGCCATCCCATCGGTGCGTCACCACAAGACCAACCAGCTCGCGGTGCGCCCCGGCCAGTACGGCCCGCTGTCCGACTCGTACCGCACGCTGCGCTCCATGGTCGCCTTCCTCGACGCCGGCCGCGAGAACCCCGACGGCCGCGCCTGCGTGACCCTCGTCGTCTCGCCCGGCAGCGGTGACGGCAAGACGTCGATCACCTCCAACCTCGCCGCCGCGTTCGTCGAATCGGGCAGCAAGACCGTCGCCGTCAACACCGACTTCCGACGGCCCACCCTGAGCGCCCGCCTCGGCGTCGCCGACCCCGAACCCAGCGGCCTCGACCTGCGCGCGATCCAGAGTGCCCCGCTGGAGCTCATCCTCGCCGCCGGCACCGATCCGGGCCTCGCCGTGCTCGACCTGTCGGGCATGCGCGGCGTCGCCCCCGGCGACCTCGCCCGCGTGACGGCGAGCATCATCCCGCGGATCGCCGACGCCGCAGACGCCATCGTCATCGACACCTCACCGGTCGGCGCGACCGCCGAGGTGCTCGAGTTCGTCCCGCTCGCGGACATCATCGTGATGGTCGTCCGGCTCGGGCACACCACGGCAGCGACAGCCCGCAGGACCGCCGACACGATCAAGGCGCTCTCCACCGGCAGCCTCCTGCTCGTCGTCGTGGGCGGCGAGACCGGCGAGGCCGACAAGTACTACTTCTACGCCCAACCCGAACCGAAGGAGACGGGCATGTTCGGGCGCCGAAAGGCGAAGGAGATCCCCGTCGGCGCATGAAGCCGTTCGAGGCCGCCGTCGTTGCCGCCGGCGTCGTCTACCTCGCCGTCCTCGGCTGGGCGATGCAGACACTGTCGTACGACATCTGGGGTGCACTCGTCGTCGTCCCCGTCCTCTCGCTGATCTCGGCGCCGCTGATCCCACGGGCCTTCTCGGGCGACCTCGCCGTCCTGCGGCCGTGGGTGTGGGCGGGGATGTACGTCAAGTTCGTCGGCGCGCTCGCCGGCTACAACGTCCGCTTCGACGCCTACCAGGGCAGCGCCGACGCAGGGCGCTACCACGCCGTCGGCAAGGAACTCGCCGGCGCCGTTCGCGACGGGTCGGTGTCGCCGCTCGAAGTGCTCCCCAGCAGCACGGGCACCCGCTCGATCGAGGAGTTCACCGGGCTCGTCTACACCGTGTTCGGCTCCAGCCGCCTCGGCGGGTTCATGGTGTTCACCTGGCTCTCCTTCTGGGGCCTCGTGTTCTTCGTCAAGGCCGCCCACCACGCCGTGCCTGCCCTCGCCACCCGCCGTTACCTGCTGTGGGTGATGCTCTTCCCGAGCCTCGTCTACTGGGGCTCGAGCATCGGCAAGGAAGCCGTCGTCGGGTTCTTCCTCGGGATCACCGCCTACGGTGCGGCGCTCGTGCTCGCCCGGCGCGGCAAGGTCGGCCTCGGCGTGATCCTCATCGCCGTCGGGTTGATCGGCTCCGCCTACGTACGCCCCCACTTCGCTGCGATCTGGGCCGGCGCCATCGTCATCGCGCTCGCCTCGCGGGTCGCGCTCGACGCGATGCGCCGATCCGACCGGGCGGGGGAGCGACGCCGGCTCCAGCTCGGCTCGCTGCTGCTCGTCGTCATCGCCGGCATCGGCTTCGCCGTGATCGCCAGCATCACCCTCAACTACCTCGGCCCCTCCGACGACGACGACCTCGGTGCCACCGACCAGCTCACCTCGATCTTCGACCGCACCGAGAACCAGACCACCCAGGGCGGCTCCTCGTTCGAACCGATCGCCGTCAACGGCCCCCAGGACTGGCCCTACGCAACCTTCCGCACCATCACCCGACCGCTGCTCATCGAAGCCCGCGGCCTCTCCTCGCTCCTACCGGCGCTCGAGATGACCGTCCTGCTCTTCGTCGGCATCATCAGCTGGCGCCGCCTCGCCAACGCCCCCAAGCTGATGCTCACCACGCCGTACGTCGTGTTCGCCCTGCTGTGCGTCGTCACGTTCGGCGTGGCGTTCGCCAGCATCGGCAACCTCGGCATCCTGACGCGGCAACGCTCGCTGATCTTGCCGCTCGTGTTGCTGTTCTGGTGCCTCCCACCGATCGTGTTCGCCGGCGAACGGGCTCGCACGGCGCGCGATTCCCGACGCGACGCCGTCGCCATCGGCGCCGCCCGGTGAGCCG
>JBGSII010000349.1:0-8020 GCA_041742555.1 Ilumatobacteraceae bacterium | reverse complement strand
TCACCGGCTCGCTCACCTCGGTTGCCCCACTCCGACCCGGCTGGCTGAGGGCCTTCGCGTGCGCCGCGGAGCCGCCGACGTCGAATGTCAACGCAGCAGCTGCGGCGATCATGGCGAACTCGGTGACCGTCGAGGTCGGGGCCGGCGGGAGGCTGTGCATCACGAGCAGCTCGGCGGGCAACACGCTCTTCGACGTGACGGGCTGGTGGGTTCCGTGATTCGCCGCCCGGAGTGGTCGGCGTCACGGCATCCTTGGGACGTGGCACCCTCGCTCGCGCTGTCGATCCTGGATCTGGCGATCATCGGTCGCGGCGAGACCGCGACGGATGCCTTTGCGAACAGCATCGCGCTCGCGCAGCGCGCCGAAGCTCGGGGGTACGAACGCGTCTGGTACGCCGAGCATCACAACATGGCCTCGATCGCCTCGTCGGCCACCAGCGTGCTGATCGCGCACGTCGCAGCGCACACCGCGACGATCCGCCTCGGCGCCGGCGGCATCATGTTGCCGAACCACTCGCCACTGACGATCGCCGAGCAGTTCGGCACCCTGGCAACGCTGCACCCCGGACGGATCGACCTCGGTCTCGGGCGGGCACCAGGGTCCGACCAGAACACGATGCGCGCCATGCGACGCGATGCGAACTCGTCGGACCGGTTCCCCGACGACGTGCTCGAACTCCAGGGATACCTCACCGGCGAATCACGAATCCCCGGCGTCACCGCCGTACCCGGCGCCGGGACGAACGTGCCGCTCTACATCCTCGGGTCGTCGTTGTTCGGGGCGCGGCTCGCAGCGATGCTCGGCCTGCCCTACGCCTTCGCCTCGCACTTCGCCCCCGGCGCGCTGATCGACGCAATCGCGTTGTACCGACGTGAGTTCCGACCGTCCGAACAGCTGGCCGAGCCCTACGCGATCGCCGGCGTGAACGTGATCGCTGCCGACTCCGACGAGGACGCACACGAGCAGTGGACCACCGTGCGTCGCTGGCGGGTCGCCCGCTTCGTCGCACCCGGGCGCGATCTCTCCGACGCTGACGCCGACGCGATTCTCGCGTCACCCCAGGGCCAGCAGATCGCCCAGATGATGCACTACTCCGCCGTGGGCACTCCCGATCGGGTCGCGGCGTATCTCGACGAGTTCTCTCGCATCGCCGGTGCCGACGAACTGATCACCGCGCACGCGTCGCCGATGATCGACCAGCGGCTCCGCTCGGTCGATCTGCTCGCCGACGTCACGCAGCCGATCCGCCGCTGACGGCCAGGAGGGCGGCGACGCGGAGCACGGTGTTCCAGTTGCGGGTGGTGCCGGCAGCGACGTCGGGGATGCGGTTGACCGCCACCACCAGCTTCGAGCGCCCCAGTCCGTCGGGGACATGGAGTGCCACCTCCGACCCGGAAACGACGATCTCCTCGGGCGCGAAGGACGACGCGTCGAAGGACGTGACCGCCTCGGTCGCCGGGACGGGCAGGAAGACGACGTGGACGTGGCGGCCGCGTTCAGCGGCGTCGGGGAAGGGATCGGTCGCGACGAGGTCGGACCACTGATCAGCGGTTCGCACGATCACGGGCACGTCCAGCCCGGTCGCGAGCGCGATCGCGTCCGCGAGCACCGTCCCAGCCGACTCGGGCTCGAACGGTGTCGAGGCAACGAGGTTGCCACTCTGGATGTAGGTCCGCGCCTCGGTGAAGCCGACACCGGCGGCGATCTCACGGAGGTGCGCCATCGGGAGCTTGTTGTGGCCACCGACGTTGACGCCACGAAGCAGCGCGACGATCGTGGTCGAAGGGTTCGTCATCTCGCGAGTCTGACGCGGCTCCGCATCGGCTCCGCAACAGCCCGAGTGGAACAATCGGGCCGGGACGACCGAAGGGGACATCAGAATGAGCGACAGCAGCATCGACGTCGACGTGGTGATCGTGGGGGCCGGGTTCGCCGGCATGTACGAACTCGTGCGGATGCGGCGAGCCGGGTTCAGCGCCGTCGTGCTCGAGGCTGCCGACGACGTGGGTGGCACGTGGTACTGGAACCGCTATCCGGGCGCCCGCTGCGACATCCTCAGCGTCGACTACTCCTACAGCTGGGACCCCGAGCTGCAGGAGCAGTGGCAGTGGTCCGAGCGCTACGCCGCTCAGCCCGAGATCCTGCGCTACGCGCAGTTCGTCGCCGACAAGCACGATCTCCGTCGAGACATCCGCTTCAACACCCGTGTCGTCTCGGCCGCGTGGGACGACGACACCGATCGCTGGACGATCCACACCGACAACGGCCCCGACGTCACCGCGCAGTTCTACGTCATGGCCACGGGTTGCCTGTCGATGCCGAAGGTGCCCGACATCGAGGGCACGGACCGCTACACCGGCGAGGTCTACTTCACCAGCACCTGGCCACACGACGGTGTCGACTTCACCGCCAAACGCGTCGCGGTGATCGGTACCGGCTCGTCAGCGGTGCAGTCGATCCCGCTGATCGCAGCCCAAGCCGACCAGCTCACGGTGTTCCAACGTACGCCGAACTTCTCGATCCCGGCACGCAATGGTCCCATCTCCGACGAGCGCCTGGCACCGTTCCGAGACGACCCGGAGGCCTACCGCGAGGAAGCTCGCCACTCGGCGGCCGGTGTCCCGCGTGAGACACCGATGGAGGGCGCGCTGATGGTGTCCGACGAGGAACGCACCGCCCGCTACGAGGCGATGTGGGAGGCCGGCGAACTGCTGGGGATCACCGGAACGTTCAACGACACGCTCGCCAACGCCGAGTCCAACGACACGCTGCGGGACTTCATCCACGGCAAGATCCGTTCGATCGTGGACGATCCCGAGGTCGCCGAGGCGCTGTGCCCGACGAACCACTACGTCGGCACCAAGCGGGCCTGCCTCGACACGAACTACTACGAGACCTACAACCTTCCCCATGTGCGGCTCGTCGACCTCCGGAAGAGCCCGATCACCACGATCACCGAGCGAGGCATCGAGACGGCCGACGAGTCGTTCGAGTTCGACGCGATCGTGTTCGCGACGGGCTTCGACGCGATGACGGGAGCGATCGTCGGCGTCGACATCACCGGACGCGGTGGCGTGACGTTGAAGGAGAAGTGGGCGGACGGACCCGTGACCTACCTCGGGTTGATGACATCGGGGTTCCCGAACCTGTTCATGGTCACTGGACCCGGAAGCCCGTCGGTGCTGTCGAACATGATGGTCTCGATCGAACAGCACGTGGACTGGATCGCCGACACCCTCGACCACCTGCGTGCGAACGCCTTCGGCACCATCGAGCCGACCGAGTTGGCCGAGACGAAGTGGGTCGAGCACAGCAACAAGTTCGCCGACCTCACCCTGATGCCCACGGCGAACTCGTGGTACATGGGCGTCAACGTGCCCGGCAAACCCCAGGTGTTCCTTCCCTATCCGGGTGGTGTCGGGCGCTACCGAGCGGCGTGTGACGAAGCGGTCGCCCGCGGCTACCTCGGGTTCGCACTCGAGGGCCGCGATGGTCGGGTGGTCAACGACGGGATCCTGCGCGAACTCGAGCCCGACGTGCAGGTGATGCTCGAGACGATGGCCGAGCTGCAGCTGCCACCGATCGAGACGATGGGCGTCGATGGTGCCCGTATGTTCATGGCGGCGTCCGGCGCGATGATGCCGCCGGGGCCCGACGTCGGCGAGATCGTCGACGCCACGCTCCCCGGCGCCGACGGCACGGCCCTCGAGTACCGCCTGTACCGGCCGGCAACCACCGGACCGCATCCGATCACCGTGTACTTCCACGGGGGCGGATGGGTGCTCGGCAGCGCAACCTCGGACGACCCGCTGTGCCGATACCTCTGTGTGCACTCGAATTCGATCGTCGTGTCGGTGAACTACCGCCACGCACCCGAGGCCCGGTTCCCGGCGGCCGCCGACGATGGCTTGGCGGCAACCACGTGGATCGGCGAGCACGCCGCAGAACTCGGTGGGGTGCCGGGACAGCTCGCGGTTGCCGGTTGGAGCGCCGGGGCGAACATCGCAGCGGTCACCGCGCAGCAGGCCAAACTCGCCGGCGGCCCGACGATCGCCGGGCAGGTGTTGCTGTGCCCGGTGACCGACGGGACCACCAGACGTTCGTCCTACGTCGACAACGCCGAGGGCTTCGGGCTCACGGCCTCGCTGATGGACTGGTTCTGGGATCACTACTGCGAGCCAGCCGACCGAGCCGACCCGAAGGCGTCACCGCTGCTCGCCGACGAGCTGTCGGGCCTGCCGCCTGCGCTGGTGATCACGTGCCAGTTCGACCCGCTGCGCGACGAGGGCGACGCCTACGCGGCAGCGCTGGCCGATGCCGGCGTGTCGGTGCAGCACCTGCAGTGTCCCGGCCAGACCCACACGGCGATCCCGGCGGTCGATGCGATGATGACCTCCGAGTACGCCCGTGCTGCGATGGCCGACGCGCTGCGGTCGTTCTCCAGCCCAGGCGTTACATCTGGGGTCTGTCCCCAGATGTAACAGGCAACTCGGTGACAGCCCGTCGGTAGCGTCGGGGGCATGGCCCCGCTGACGCGTCACCGGCCTGCGCACGTCGCGCAGGGGACGTGGCGCAGCGGCGCGTTGCACGTCTGGGGCTGGAACGGCATCGACGCTGCGCCGATGGCGTGGCTCTACGGCGGGTTCCGGCATCTCGACGCCAGTGGCACGCGCACCGGCTGGCACGACACGCCTGTCTCCTACGGCGCCATCGGCCGCATCAGCATCGACATCGACGGCCGACCGGCGCTCCACGCGTCCTCCGTGCAGCTCGACGCGATGGGCACGGCGGTGTGGCTCTCGGAACTGCCGGGCGAGCCGTATCTGTCCGACTCGCTCGCCTGGTTCGCACGGGTCGCCGAACTGGCCCGGCGCACCGTGGCGGCGGGTCGCATCACTGCGGTGATCGTCGACGAAGGCCCGTTCACCGTTGCGCGCTGGAAGCCCGTGACCACCGAGTCGATCGACGCAACGATCGGCGCGCTTGCGACATCGATGCCGCCGATCTGCACCGCCGGCTCCGGCGTGAACGCGGGGACGATCTACGCACAGCTCGTCGACGGCATCGCACGGGCGTTCCTGTTCCAGTACGGATGGAAGCCGGACCTCGGACGCCAACGCAAACCCGAGGTCCAGGCCCTACGCGCCACCTTCGGCGCGCTCGCCAAGCCCGACCACGTCGTGCGCGGCGGCACCGTCGAGTTCGACGACGCGCTCGAGCGTCTGCGCGACGAACTCGAACGTCACCAGCGCCGCCTCGCCGGTGAACCGGTGGTCATCCCGCGGATCCGCCTCGTGATCAGCGACGATCCGCTCGATCCCTGGATCGTTCGGCTCGAACTCGTCGACGACCGCGACAGCGCACGATGGTGCACTGCCAACGACGTCTGGGACGCCAGCGAGACCGCGCTCGACGTCGCCAAGGGGGTCGCTCACCTCGAGGTCCTCCGCGAGCTGATCGGTGCGACGGTCGACCAGATCAGGACGATCCCCGGTCTCGCGGAACTGGCGCTGGAACACGAGCCCACGCAGGTCGAACTGGAACTCGACGTCGCCGAGGAGTTCCTCGACATCGCACCCGTCGAGCTGCAACGGATCGGGATCGAGCTGATCGGGCCCGAACGCCTCATCCGGACACGGGTGAGCATCAGCGGCGAAGCCACCCCGTCGCCTGCCGACGACCGCATGAAGCAGTTCGGCAAGGAAGCACTCGTCGAGTGGAAGATGGTGATCGGCGACGAGGAGATCTCCGACGCCGAGATCGCACGCGCCGAAGAGGCCGGGGCCACCCTTCTGCACACCGGCCATCGCTGGGTGCGCATCGACGCCGACGAGCTGCGCCGCAAGCGCGCCAAACTCACCGAACTCCAGACCACCAAGGCCGTCGTCACCCCCATCGAGCTCCTTCGCCTGGCGAACGACGAGGATCTGGCGACGGACGTACGAGACGGGGCAGGCACATCTCGTACGTCGAGTGAGGGCCAGGGTGACTGGGTGCGCGACCTGCTCGCAGGTCTGCCCGACGAACGACTCGACGAGACCCGCGAGTCGGCGGAGTTCGGCGGCGAGCTTCGCCACTACCAGCGACGCGCACTGTCGTGGTTGCAGTTCCTCGCCAAGCTCGGCCTGGGCGGGTGCCTCGCCGACGACATGGGCCTCGGCAAGACCGCCACCACACTGGCGCACCTGCTCGAGCGACCCGGGCCACACCTCGTCGTCTGCCCGCTCAGTGTCGTTCGCAACTGGAGCCAGGAGGCGGCCCGGTTCACGCCGAAGCTCGATGTGAAGATCCACCACGGAGCGAACCGCTCGCAGGGCATCCACGACGACGACTCGCTCTTCGCGTCCGATCCCGAACGCCTCCTCGTCATCACCACCTACGGCCTGTTGCCCCGCGACCTGGAACACCTCGGCAATGTCGAATGGTCGACCGTCGTGCTCGACGAGGCCCAGATGGTGAAGAACCCCAACACCAAGGCGGCCCGCGCCGTGCGGCAGTTGCGCGCCGGCCAGAAGCTGGCGCTCACCGGAACCCCGGTCGAGAACCGTCTGAGCGAGCTGTGGTCGATCCTCGATGCGGTCAACCCCGGCCTGCTGGGCAGTCTGCAGAAGTTCCGCGAGCGCTTCGGCACCCCCATCGAGCGGCACGGCGACGAAGTGGCGGCCGCCCGGCTGCGCCACATCACCCAGCCGTTCATCCTGCGACGCACCAAGGCCGACAGGCGGTTGCTCCCGGACCTGCCGGACAAGATCGAGCAGATCGCCTACGCCAAGCTCACCCGCGAGCAGGCCACGCTGTACCAGCAGGTCGTCGATCAGCTCCTCGTCGATGCCGCACAGGCCAAGGGCATGCGCAGGCGCGGGCTGGTGCTCGCTGCGCTGATGCGGCTCAAACAGATCTGCAACCATCCTGCGCACGCCCTCGGTGACGGGTCGCGCCTCGCCGGACGATCAGGCAAACTCACCCGGTTCGACGAGCTCGTCACCGAACTCCTCGACGCCGACGAACGCGCCCTCGTGTTCACCCAGTTCCGTGAGATGGGCGAACTGCTGCGCACCCACATCGCCGAGCAGTTCCACTTCGACGCTCCATTCCTCCATGGAGGTACGACCAGGAACGGACGCGACCGGATGGTCGACGCCTTCCAGGACGGCTCGGGCCCACCGCTGCTGCTCGTATCGCTCAAAGCGGGTGGTACCGGACTGAATCTCACCGCGGCGAGCCAGGTGATCCACTACGACCGCTGGTGGAACCCGGCCGTCGAAGACCAGGCGACCGACCGGGCGTGGCGGATCGGCCAGCACCGAACCGTCAACGTGCACAAGCTCGTGTGCGAGGGCACGGTCGAGGAACGCATCGGCGTGGTGATCGACGACAAGCGCAAGCTCGCCGAGTCCGTCGTCGGCACGGGCGAAGCGTGGCTGTCAGAGCTCTCGACCGACGAGCTGCGCGACCTGGTGGTGTTGGAGATGGACACATGAGCCGCCCACGAAAGCCCTTCGGCGCCAACCATCCTGGTCGCCTGCCTGCCACGATGATGAAGGTGCTCGCGGCGGAGATGAGCGATCCGTCGCGGCTTCGTCGGGGCAAGCAGTACACGAAGGACGGCTCGGTCCTCGACATCGTGATCGACCCCGGCACGGTCACCTGCGAGATCCAGGGTTCACGCTCGACGCCGTACATCGCAGTCGTCTCCGTCACGCCCGGCGACGGGATGCCGCTTCGTCGCGACGTGACCTTCACCTGCACCTGTCCGGACAACGACAACTGGGACGACTCTGCGTGCAAGCACGTCGTGGCCACCCTGTTCACGCTCAGCGACGAGCTCCTCCTCGAACCCGAACTCCTCGACCTCTGGCGCGGGCGTGGGCTCGACGCCGAGGACACCCACGAGAACACCAACGAGGACACCGCGTCGATCGGGGTCGGGTCCCACCGGACAGGGAGGCACCTGCGATTGGTGCGCCCGGGCGAGCCGGCACCAGCGCCACGCGAGCCACTCGCCCCACGCGTCGACCC